>NZ_JBHXTG010000009.1:0-163700 GCF_042677465.1 Kitasatospora sp. NPDC127111 | reverse complement strand
GGCCCCGGTCCACGTGGACCGGGGCCGGACCGGTCGTGCCCTCGCCGCGAGGCGGCCGGGCAGCGCGCTACGAGGCGGGCAGCTGCTCGCGGTAGGCGTCCAGCGCGGGGGCGGTGGTGCTGGCGACGAACTCCGTGACCGTGTACGCGGCCAGGCCGGCCAGCGTGAACGGGTCGGTGCGGGTGATCTCCTCGACCGCCGCCCGGTCGACGCCGACGGCGAGGATGACGCCGCCGTCACGGGGCACCTTGCGGCCGGAGGCGAGGAAGGTGCCGGCCGCGTAGTGCGCCTTCAGCCAGTCGACGTGCTCGGGCAGCACGGCGTCGATGCGGTCCAGCGGTGCGGTGTAGGTCAGCTCCAGAACGAACATGCCGCCCAGGCTAGCCGCCCTCCCCGATCCCCCGTCAGCCTCCCCGGTCACCGCGGGATTTCGGTGCGGGGCGTCGGCGTCGGATTCCGGTGGGGATCCCGGCGCGGGATTTTACCGAACGGTCGACCAACGGGGAGGGACGGCGGGCTAGCGTTCAGGGCATCCACCGGACGACAGGGCGCGGGCAGGCCGCGCGGGAAGAGGTGTGCCGTGAACGGGATCGACGTGGCCGGAGCCGCGGCGGCGCTGCCGCGGGCATGGAGCTCGCAGGTGCTCGGCCGGGTGGGCCCGGCGGCGGTCAAGGTGCTGCGGATGGACGGGCTGCCGCTGGCGGAGGAACGGCACGAGCACGCCGAGGTGCTGCTCGTCCTGGACGGCCGGCTGGAGCTGGTGGTCGACGGCGTGGCCGTACCGGTGGGGCCGGGCGGGCTGTACGTCGTCCCCGCGGGCGTCCCGCACGCGGTGGCGGCGGGCAGCCGGGGCACGCTGGTGATCGTGGAGGCCGACGCCTGACCGGTCGCGGCAGCGTGTCGAACCCCATCATGCCCGGTCAGCGGCCTCTCCGGTAGGACTCAGCGCACGTTCCTCTTCCCTTGCCCCGCGGCCTCCCCGGCCCGCAGACTCGTCCGCATCCACTCCCCCGGCCCCGTGCCGGCTCCCGTCCGCGGGCGCCGTCGCGCACGTCGTGCTGCCCAGCCGGCCGGGAGGGAGTCGGCGAGTCGAGGGGGAAACGCATGGTGGACCAGGATGTGCTGCTGCGGGCGCGGGTCGTGCTGCTGAGCAGCAACAACCGGATCCTGCGCGGGCCGAGGGCGCTCGAGGTGTACCGGGTGCTGGCCTCCGCCGCACCGGAGGTGTACGGGTCCAAGCTGGTCGTCGTCCTGCTCCGCGGGGCCGTCGCGCTGGCGGGGAGCGACCCGGCGAAGGCGCGGGCGGTGGTGGAGGAGGCGGTCGCCGTGGCGGAGGCCCTGGAGGAGCGGAACCCCTTCCGGGCGGAGGTGCTCGCCCTGGCCCTGGCACACCGCGAGCTGGTGTAGTCCGCGCCCGCCCCTCCTCCGCCCCGCAGCGGAGGAGGGGCGGCGGGCTGCCCGGTCACGTGCCGACTGCGGTAGAACACTGCTCATCTGACGATCGATCGGAGAAATCTGCCATGAGCAAGTCAGCCCTACCGCGTCGCGCACTGCTCGCGGGCGCGGCGGCCACGGTCATCGGCTGGAACACCGCCGGACGCTCCTGGGCGGTCACCGGCCCCGGCACGGTCACCTGGCCCAGCAGGGAGGCGGGCTCCGGCACGGAGGCGGGCCCCGGCGCGGAGGCGGGCCCCGGCGCGGAGGCGGGCGAACTGGCCGCGCTGCCTCCGCTGGACGGGAGCGTCGTCGCCGACCCGGACACGCTCGCCCGCTTCGCGGGGGACTTCGGGCACCTGGTCACCGCCGTGCCCCGGGCCGTCCTGCGGCCGGGCTCGGTGCGCGACGTGGCCACGGCGGTCGGCTTCGCGCACCGGCACCGGATTCCCGTCGCGATGAACGGCCGGAGCGGGACGGGCTCCACGGCCGAGCTGGAGTCGCACTCCAGCTACGGGCAGGCCACGGCCCCCGGCGGCCTCGCCATCGACGCCCGCGGCCTGGACCGGATCGTCTCCGTCGCCCCCGGCCGGGCCGTCGTGGAGGCCGGCGTCACCTGGGCGCAGCTGACCGACGCCGCGCTCGCCCGGGGCTGGGCGCCGCCGTGCCTGACGGACTACCTGCACCTGTCGGTCGGCGGGACGCTGAGCGTCGGCGGGATCGGCGGCGCCGTGCAGCGGTACGGGCTCCAGGTGGACACGGTCGAGTCGGTCGACGTGGTCACCGGCACCGGACAGCTCGTCACCGCCTCTCCCACGGTGAACCGGGAGCTGTTCGACGCGGTGCTCGCCGGCGGTGGCCAGGCCGGGATCATCGTCCGGGCGACCCTGCGCCTGGTCCGCGCCCGGGAGCGGGCCCTGGTGTTCAGCCTCTTCTACGACGACCTCGCCGCCTACCTCGCGGACCAGGAGCGGCTGACGGCCGAGCAGCGGTTCGACCTGCAGGTCGGCGAGGTGGTGCGGAACGCGGCGGGCACCGGCTGGCGGTACAAGGCGGAGCTCGTCGCCCACTACGACGGCACCGCGGTGCCCGACCGCGCGCAGCTGCTGCACGGGCTGCACCACCTGGCGGCCGAGACCACGGTGGTGGACCAGACCGCGCGCGCGTACGCGTTCCGGGTGGACGGCTTCGCCGACTACCTGAAGGCGGCCGGCCTGTGGGGGCAGCCGAAGCCGTGGCTGAGCCTCTTCCTGCCGGCCTCGACCACCGCGACGTTCCTGCGCGAGGCGGAGGCGCTGCTCACGCCCGAGGACCTGGGCGCCGGCCTGCTGCTCTGCTACCCGTTCCGGACCGACCGGTTCACCCGGCCGATGGCCGTGATGCCGGCCGAACCGGTCGGCTGGCACTTCGACCTGCTCTCCTTCCCCGCCCCGGGCGCCGACACCGCCGCCGCGCTGCGCCGCAACCGGCTGCTGTACGACCGGGCGGTGGCCCTCGGCGGCAAGCGGTACCTGATCGGCGCGATCCCCGGCCTCATCCGCACCGACTGGCGCCGCCACTACGGCAGCCGGTGGCCCGGCGCGGTGGCCGCGAAGCGGCGCTTCGACCCGGCCGGCATCCTCACCCCGGGCCAGGGCATCCACACCTGACGCACCTCCGGCCCCGGGCCGGTCGGCTTCCGGTCGGCTTCGGGGCCGGCCCACGCCCGGGCCGGTCGGCGTCGGGTGGCCGGTCGGCGTCCGGGGCCGGTCGGCGTCCGGGGCCGTGTCCTCCTTGACTCGTGTGGTCGGCGCCAGCACAGTGCGGATCCATGACCACCGACGCGATCTTCCTGGGTCTGGGGCTGACCGCCGTACTCGCGGTCGGCTCCCAGGTGCTGGCGAGATGGTTGCGCGTCCCCGCGCTGATCGTCCTGCTGCCGGTCGGGTTCACGGCGGGTGCGCTCACCGACGACATCGACCCCGACCGGCTGCTGGGCGCGACGTTCTCCCCCTTGGTGTCGCTCTCCGTGGCGTTGATCCTCTACGACGCGGGCCTCGGCCTGGACCTGCAGCACCTCCGGGGACACAACCGGCGCGTGGTGGTCAGGCTGCTCCTGCTCGGTGTGGTGGTCACCGGGATCTCGGCCACCCTCCTCGCGGCGCAGTTCCTGGGGATGTCCTCCCGGGCCGCGCTGATGCTCGGCGCGATCCTCGTGGTCAGCGGTCCGACCGTGGTCGGGCCGCTGCTCAGCTTCGTGCGTCCGGTGGAACGGCTCCAGCAGATCCTCGTCTGGGAGGGTTCGCTGATCGACCCGATCGGCGCGATCCTGGGCGCGCTGGTCTTCCACTCGGTCATCGCGAGCACCCATGCCCGGTTCGGCGCGCAGGCCGGGCAGTTGCTGCTGAGCTTCGCGGTGGGGCTCGCCGGCGGCCTGGTCGGATCGGCGGTGCTGTGGCTGCTGCTGGGCAGGTTCCGGATTCCCGAACCGCTCGGCACCTCGGTGCAGCTCGCCACGGTGATCGGCACGGCGGCCCTCTGCGACGTGCTCCGCGACGACACCGGACTCATCGCCGCCGTGGGCATGGGCGTGGCCGTCGCCAACCTCCCCTCCTTCGACGTCCCGTCACGCAACCCGTTCTTCGAGACCCTCGTCCAGCTGATCATCGGACTGCTGTTCATCTCCATCTCGGCGACCATCACCCCGGACTCGCTCACCGACGTCCTGCTGCCGACACTCGGCCTGGTCGCCGTGCTGGTCGTCGTCGTCAGACCGCTGGTGGCGGCGCTGTCCACGCTCGGGACGGACCTCCCGCAGGGCGAACGCGCCTTCATCGGCTGGATGGCCCCACGCGGCATCGTCGCGGCCGCCACGGCCTCGACGTTCTCCACGACGCTGGTCGCGCAAGGCATCGACGGGGCCGCGGACATCCTTCCCGCGACCTTCCTGGTCATCGTCGCCACGGTGGCGGTCTACGGCTTCACCGCGGTGCCCGCCGCGAGGTTGCTGGACGTCAGGCGTACCGCCCGCTCGCGGCCGTTGCTGGTCGGCGGCGCGTACTGGGTGGTGGAGGTCGGCCGGGTACTCCGTTCGGCGGGCCTGGACGTGCTGATGTGGGCCGGTCTCGAACCCGAGCGCGAGCGGATCCGGGCGGCCGGCCTGGAGCTGGCGCCGGGCGAGCTGCTGGCGGCGGCCACCGGGCAGGGCGCGGAGCTGGAGGGCATCACGGCCGTCCTGCTGCTGACCGACGAGGACGACTTCAACGCGCTCGCCTCGACGATCCTGCAGGGCAGCGGCGGGGCTCCGGTCTACCGCCTGGGGCCGCCCCACGGCAGCCACGGGGTCGTGGCGCCGTACACCGGCGGCGAGATCCTCTTCGACGAGTCCCTGGTCCGGCCGGCGCTGGCCCGCCGGTACGCCGACGGGGCGCCGGTCGTGGCGAGGTCCGGTACCGGGACGGTCCCCGCCGGGTACGACCTGCTGTTCCGGGTCCGGTCGGACGGCACGCTCGCCCCGGTCGTCGGCGGCCGCGCGCCGCACGAGGAGGCCGGGGACGTGGTGGTCCTGCTCGGCCCGGCCCGGCAGGCCGAACCGGGCTGAGCACGGGCCGGGCGCGACCGGGCGGTGAACGAGGCCCTGTTCGGGCACACGGACCCGTCGCCGACTCCGTCCGGGTCAGGCGTGGGCCGGGGGCGGGCCGGCGGGGACCGTCGGCGGCGGGGCGCGGTCGCCGTCCGGGCCGGTGTCGAGGAACTCCCGGACGCCGAAGGCCAGCGCCACGAAGAAGGTGATCCACAGCACCACGGCCCAGGTCGGGTAGCTCCAGGTGGCCAGGACCAGGACCGCGACCAGCAGGATCCCCCCGCCGATCCAGCGCTTCCAGCGGTGCACGAACCGGCCGACCGGGCCGAGCCTCATGCCGAGCGAGTACAGGGCCTCCCGCAGCGAGCCGATGATCCGCCGGCAGGCGGTCCGGGCGGCGACGGCCGGCCGTGACGGGCCGACCAGGAAGGCGCCGACCGCGGTGACCACGGCCATCGCGCCGACGGCCCGGACGGTGGCCCGCATGAACCGGATGAGCGTGTCGTAGACGGCGCCGGCCGCGGCCTCGTTGGCGCCCACCGGAATGTGGTCCAGGTAGATCGCGCGGAAGACGGTGAGCGCGATGCCGAGCAACAGCATGGCGAGGAAGAATCCGATCCCCACTCCGATCAGCGCCCGGCGGCGGTTGACGGCCAGGAAGACGCCGCCCGCGGCGATCGCCACCGTGATGATCGGCAGCCAGACGCCCGCGATCTCCAGGAGCCGGAAGTACGTCTTGATCCTCCCGATGTCCTTGGAGGCGAAGAGCACGAAGTTGGTGTGGACGTCCGGGATCTTCGCGACCGGGCCGAGACCCGCGTTGACGAGCTCGTCCTTGACCTTGGCGACGATCGGCGCGATGTCGATGGCGACCTGGTCGTTCTCCAGTTTGACCGCGCCACCGCCCTTGCCCGTGAGCGCCTTGTCGAGGGAGGTGTGCACGAGCCGGTTCGCCTCGACCCAGATGGTCGCGAACGCGTCGCTGGTGACCACCTTGTTGACGGTCGCGCTGACCAGCTGGGTGAGGGCGCTCTTGACCGGCCCGCTCAGATTGTTGATCAGGTTCGCCGCGTTCGCCGGCACACCCTGCTGGGCTGCCGCGTCGGACAGCTGCTTGACCAGCGCGTCGACGTCGATCTGTTCCAGCACCACCTGGGTGACCCGGTTGGTGACGGCCTGCTGGACGTCCGGCTCGGTGGCCAGCGGGGCGACGGTCGAGACGTAGCGGTCGGTGTCACCGATGAAGTCGGAGGTCCACACCGCCAGCACGGACAGCAGGGAGAGCAGGGACGCGATCACGATCAGCACGACGGCCCCGGAGGTCCGCCAGCGGTGGTGCTCCTTCTTCGGGGCGGCCTCGAGCGCGGCGATCCGGGCGTGGAGCTGGGCGATCTCGTCCGCGCCGCCGCCCGCCGGCGCGGGCCGGCCCGGCTCGGGCGGCGTGGCCGGGCCGTCGGCGGGAGCCGGAACCGGCTCGGCCGCACCACCTTCGCCGGAACCGCCACCGCTGGCGGAGCCGCCAGGGCCGGGCTCGGGTGGGATCGACGCCATCGTTTCCTCCTCGGGCGGGCGGCCGACGGCCACCGGGTGTCCTTCCAGGAGAAGCGGCGCGCGGCACGCCCACCACCGGGAGTCGGCGTACGGGTGGCCGGCAGGCCCCCGCTCGGGGGCCCGTCGCGAACCGACGGCCCCGGCGTTCACGCGCCCCGGACCGTCGGCTTCACGCCGTCAGCCCCGTGCTGCCGCCCTCGTGGAGCCGTCCACCCGGGCGGCGCACTCTCCGTGCGGCCCACCCGGGTGTTGCCTACGGTCGGACGCGGGCGTCCCGCGGACGTCCCCGGTCGTGCAAGAGGCACAGGCCGAGCAGAACGACACAGGGAGATGACCGGACATGTCGACCACCTCTGAGACCCCCGTCCTCGACACCCTCATGGCCATGACCGCCGACTCCATCGAGCGGTGTGGCCTGGCCCCCGACATGCTGATCCTCAGCCGGATCGCCGCGCTGGTGGCGATGGACGCCCCGCCCGTCTCCTACCTCGCTCACCTCGAACCGGCGATGAGGGAGCACATGACCGCGAGCCAGTTGCAGGACGTGCTGGTCGCGATCGCGCCGATCGTCGGTACCGCCCGGGTGATGTCGGCCGCGGCCCACATCACCGAGGCGCTCGGCATCGCCATCGCGGTGGCCGAGGACGAGGCCGCGCGCATGGGCGGCAGGTAGGACCCGCCGCGCCGGCCGTGACGTTCCGCCACCTCGCCCCCCGGGCCGTGAGCACGGAGTCCGGGCTCCCGGCCGGGCGGCCGTCCGGCCGGCGGCCCGGCGAGGTGGTGCGGAGTGTGGCGGGCACCGGCCGGCGGTACGCGGCGGTACTCCTGGTGGACGGCGGGCCCTCCGACGCTGGTGGCGACGGGCGGGGAGAGTGGTGGGATGCGGGCGCAGGAGGCGGTGCCGGAGGAGCAGCGGGCGGGCTGGTTCGAGCTCTTCTTCGACCTGGTGTTCGTCGTCACCGTGAGCGTGCTCGCCCGCGACCTGCACGGTGATCCCGGGGCGAAGCAGTTCGGCACCTTCCTGGTGCTGTTCTTCCCGGCCTGGTGGGCCTGGGCCAACCTGACGGTCACGATCAACGTGTTCGGCTCGGACGACCCCCGCAGTCAGGCGCTCCTGCTGGGCACGATGCCCGCCCTCGGGCTGATGGCCGCCGCCGCGCCGGACGGGCTGGGCGACCGGGCGTGGGCGTACGCGCTGGGGGCGGCGTGGGTGCGGCTGGGGTTCTTCGGCATCTGGTTCGGCCGGGCCAGGGAGCCGGGCAGTCCGGTGCCGGTGTGGCGGCCGGTGCTCTACTGCCTGGCGCCGGCCGCGCTCTGGGCGGTCTCGGCCGCGGTGCCGAACCCGGGCCGGTTCGTGCTCTGGTTCGCGGCGGTCGCGCTGGAGGTGGTGCTGCTGGTGGTCCGGGCCGGCCTCAGCGAGGAGTTCTACGCCCGGCTCGCCACCGAGCACCTGGTCGAGCGGATCGGCCTGTTCGTCGTCATCGTGCTCGGCGAGAGCGTCTTCACCGTCGTCGTCACCCTCGCCGACCACTTCACCGGGCCGTCCGGGCTCGCGGCGCTGCTCGGATTCGTGGTGGTGGCCGAGCTCGCGATGATCTTCTTCGTCTGGGGCACCACGGAGGCCGCCCGCGGGCTGCTCCGGGCGCAGGCCGGCGGCTCCAGCCGGGCCATCCGCGACACCGTGCTGTACCTGCCGTTCGTGCTGGTCTCCGGCATCACCGTGATCGCCGCCGCCCTCGGCACGGCGGTGGCCGAACCCGGCCACGCGCTGCCGCCGGGCTCCCGGTGGGCGCTGTGCGGCGGCATCCTCGCGTTCTACTCGGCGAACGCCGCCATCTCCCTGCGCTACGGGGACCCGGGGCGGACGGTGCTCGCCTGGTACCTGCCCTGCCTGCTGTTCACCGTGGTGGGCCTGGTGCCGGCCTCGGTGTTCCTGCCGGCCTGGGCCGCGGTGGGCTGCGCGGCGGCGGTGGTATTCGCGCTGGCGAAGCTCGCGAAGCACCACCGCGCCGCCCGTCAGCGGGCCGCCGGAGGGGAGACGGGAGCGGCGTAGGGGCGCGGCCGGCGTGCGGTTCGCGCGTCCGGTCCGGGCCCCGGCTCAGGCGTTCGGTTCCCTGCGGTTCCGGGTGGGTGCCGGGGCGCTCCAGCCGCCGCTGACCTCCTTCACCGGCTTGTGCGGGAAGCGCCGTTCGGCGTACTCCTTGGCCCGGGAGCCGGGGAGCACGTAGAGCGTCTCGGGCTTCTCCTGGAGCGGGCGCAGCACGGTGTCCATGAACCGCCGGCGGTCGTCGAGGTAGGGACCGAGCACGTCCTCGCCGGCCGGGCAGACGGCCAGGCAGTAGGCCGCCTTGTAGCCGGGTTTGAAGGCGAGGCTCTGCCACATCGAGGCGTTCTCGGCGTCCGTGACGCGGCCGCGGAAGTCGGCGGCGTCCTCGCTGTCGGCCACGGTCTGCACCCAGTCGGTGAATCCGGCCATGAACTCGCGGTAGTTGTGGGTGGCGCAGGCCAGGAAGTCGAAGTCGCCGCCCTTGGTGATCGCGCCGACCGGGCAGGCGGCGACGCACAACTTGCAGTCCACGCACGGGTTGTAGTCCAGCGGCTCGCCGTAGGAGCTCACCTCGGCGTCGACCAGCAGGGTGGCGAGGAGGACGAAACTGCCGAAGCGCGGGTGGATGACGTTGCGGTGCAGGCCCATCACGCCCAGACCGGCCGCCACCGCGACCGTCTTGTGCGCCACCACCCAGATCCGGCCGGGGAAGTGCTCCATCTCCATCGGGAAGGTCGCCGAGGGGTTGACCGCCCGGTATCCGGCGTCCTCCAGCTCCCGGACCACCGTCCGCGCCGCGTCGTTGACCAGCTCCCCGGCGCGGTGGAACTCGTGGTTGGCGACGCTGCGCGCGGCCGAGCGCACGTCGTCCCGGTTCATCCGCACCACGAGCGACACCAGGGCACGCGCCCCCGGCAGCGCGCCCAGCACGTGCTCGCGCTCCCCCACCAGATCCGGGTGCTCCAGGCTCACCGCGGCCGCGTCGTCCGCCCCGGCGCGCAGGCAGAGCTCCCGGAGCCACGCGGCGTCGATCACGCCCGGCCGATCGGCCGCCCGCCCCTCGGCCCTGGCGGCCAACACCGCTCGCACCGAAGGGTGTTCGGCGAGTTTGCGCGGCAGCTTGGATTCCATGGGACGCCCCCCGGTCCTGGTCGGTTGCATTTTCATACTCACTGGGAGCTCAGCATACGCGAGGTGAGTTGGAAAACAAGACTGACGTACGCAGGGCGGCGCGCCGTCGTCAGGCGGGCGCCCGGCCGGGGTTCGCGGCGGCACCGGGCGCGCGCCCGGGAGGGGCGGGTGCCGCACCCCGGTCCCGCATGACGGCCGCCTCCTCCAGCAGGGACCAGCCGTCGACCTCCACCGTCCGCCCTCCCGGCTGCCACCCCCGGGCCAGCGCGGTGTCGAGCAGGGACCGGACGGCGCCCGGTTCGTGCAGGTTCAGCGAGGCGCCCCGGGTGTACCCCACGTCCCCGGAGCCCAGGGGGAATCCGCCCGGCACGTACCGGCCCGGGCCGTCGGCGAAGACGATCCGCAACGCGCCGCCGCCGCTTCCGGCGGGCTGCGGATACAACGTCAGGGTTTCCCGGCAGCGCTCGGACCGGCCGTCGTCCAGCACGTCGTGGTGGTGGCGCAGCGAGTACAGGTAGGTACGCCCGTCGGCGACCAGTCGGCGGGGCTTTCCCGAACGGCGTGGCACGGGGCCCAGGCTACGCGTCACCCTCCCGGCCCGGCCCCGACCCGCCGCCTCCCGGGGCGGGGCTCGGGGCGCTCAGACGAGGCGGTGCATGCCGACCGAGTGCGGGGCCGTCTCGGTGAAGCCGAACTTGGCGTAGAGGCGGTGGGCGTCGCCGTCGGCGATCAGTGAGACGTAGGCGCCCGCCGGGGCGCGGCGCTCCAGTTCGGCGGTCAGGCCGGCCATGATGCGCCCGCCCAGGCCGCGGCCCTGGTGTTCGGGCAGCACGCAGATGTCGGCGATCTGGAACACCGAGCCGCCGTCGCCGACGATCCGGCCCATGCCGACGGTGCGGCCGTCCTCGGTGTGCACGGTCACGCCGTACCAGGTGTGCGGGAGGCCGGCGGCCACCGCCGCGGCCGGGCGGTCGCTCATGCCGGCGGCGGTGCGCAGGTGACGGAAGGTGTCCACGTCGGGCACGCCGGGCCGGACGTCGTAAGTGTCGCTGCTATCGTTCATGTCTTACATCGTAGCGGTCGCGGCATCGACCGGCCGAGCCGGTTGGGTGAGGAGGACGCATGGACCAGGCCCGGGTCCTGCTGGTGGACGCGGCCCCCGGTGAGCTGCTGGGCCGGGAGCTGGAACGGCTGCTCGGTCACGGGCTCGCCGTCACCCTGAACCTGCGGCGGGTGGAGGACCGCACCGCGGTGCGGGCCGCCTGGGCCGGGCCGGTCGGGTTCACCGACTTCGACCCCTTCGACGAGGCCGCGCTGTGCGCCGAGACCGTCCGGGACGGCCTCGGCTACGACGCCGTCAAGTCCCGCGCCGGGGTGCCGCTGCGGGCCGCCTTCCTGGAGGCGGCGACCGGCCCCACGACGGCGCGCCGGCTCCGGGTGATCGGCCGGGCCGGGGCGGGCACCGACCACGTCGACCTGCCCGCCGCCGGCCGGCTCGGCGTCGTGGTCACCCACACCCCCGGCTCCAACGCCGCCGCCGTCGCCGAATTCGCGCTGGCGCAGCTGCTCGTCCTGACGAGGGATCTGACCGCCCACAACGCGGCGTCCCACCAAGGTGGTTGGCGGACACCGACCGCTCCGGCGGTGGAACTGTCCGAGCTGGCCCTCGGCATCGTCGGGCTGGGGCGGATCGGGCGGGCGCTGGCCGCGCGGGCCGCCGCGCTGGGCATGGAGGTGCAGGCCCTCGCCCGTCGCCCGACCGGGGCCCCGGGGCCGACGGTTCCGGGTGAGGCGCCGGTGCGCCGGGCCCCTTCGCTCGCCGCACTGCTCGCGACCAGCGACGTCGTCTCGCTGCACCTGCCGCTCACGCCGCGGACCCGGGGACTGATCGGCCGGACGGAGCTGGCGCTCATGCGGCCCGGAGCCGTCCTGCTGAACACCGCCCGCGGCGGCATCGTCGACGAACGGGCGCTGGCCGAGGCCCTGCGCGACCCCGCCCACCCGCTCGCTGCGGCCGCCGTCGACACCTTCGCGCACGAGCACGCCGCCTTCGCGTCACCGCTCTTCGGCCTGCCGAACGCGCTGCTCACCCCGCACGTCGCCGGGATGACCAGGGGCGCGATGGCAATCGCGGCCCTGCGGTGCGCGGACCAGCTCGCCGCACTGCTGGCCGGCCGCCCGCACGGCGTCCCGGTGGTGACCGCTCAGGACTCCTCACCGGATGAGCCTCCGGGGCCACCGGAATGACGGACTGTCAGTTCGCCCGGTCCTCACCTCCGGGATCTCAGCACGTCGACCTCACGGCCCGGCGCGAAGGGGGTCGAAGCCGTGCTCGACCAGCCAGCGGACCGCCAGCAGGCTTCGCAAGGACCACCACGCCATGCGCGATCTGCAGGTCGCCGTGCGTGAACGCCGGAGTCCACGGCCGCAGCGCGGCCTCGGCGACCCGGCGGTTGCGGATGACCAGGTCGGTGGGCAGGACGCCGACCGCCGACGTCGCCGGGTTCGTCGCCGGCGACGACGCGGCCGACCACGGCCCGCTACCCGGTGGCTTCGTCCACGACACCGACCTCCGACCAGGTCAGGCCCACCCCTTGGGTCAGAGGTCCTCGGCGACGTGCCGGGGTGGCCGGGGCCGGGCGGTGTGGGGGCCGCCCGGCCCGGCCGGTCAGGGGTGGAGCCGGGGCGTCACCAGGTGGCGCCGCCCGGCTGACGGGTGGTCGCGTTCAGCCGGTTGAAGAAGTTGGTCAGGCTGATCCACAGGACCAGCGAGGCCAGCTGCTTCTCGTCGAAGTGCGCGGCGGCGGCGTCCCAGACGTCGTCCGGCACGACGGCGCGGTCGGCGAGGCGGGTGACGTGCTCGGCCAGCTCCAGCGCGGCGCGCTCGGCGTCGGTGAAGTACGGCGCCTCCCGCCACGCGGCCACGGCGTGCAGGCGCTCGTCGGTCTCGCCGTTCTTCTTCGCGTTCGCCACGCCGCCGATGACGCAGTAGCTGCAGCCGTTGATCTGGCTGGCGCGCAGGTGGACGAGTTCGAGGGTCGACTCGGGCACCCCGCCCTTGCGGGCGGCCTTGGCCACGCTCAGGATCGCGGGCATCGCCTCGGGGATGACGACGGCGGGGTTGGCCATACGGGCGTCGGTCACAGCGGGTCCTTCTCTCTTCGGTATTGTGCGCTGTCACCCCTTCGACGGAACGGATCGCGGAGGTGTGACAACGGCGCCGAAAATCTTTTCGGGACCTGTGCGGCGCGGGTGCGGCGCGGGGTAACGCCGCCCGCTCAGCGGCGGGCCAGGGCCCGGAGGCGGGAGGCGGCGATGTTCCGGATGCGGCGGGTCCGGCCGTCGGCGGCGAGCAGGGTGAGCGCCCGGGTGGAGTCGACCGTCTCGGCGACGCCGAGCTGCAGCCGGTTCGAGCCCGCGGTCAGCGCGGCGGCGTCCCAGGGCAGGCCGCGGGCCAGCGCCGCGAGCAGGGCCCACTCGTCGAGGCGCTGGACGATGAACGGGTGCTCCCCGACGACGGCCGCCAGCGCCGCCGCCCAGGGGCCGAAGCCGTCGCTCCGGAGCAGCGCGGACCCCCGCACGTCGACGTGGCGGACCACCGCGGCCTGGCCCATCACCCGGTCCTCGTCGCGCAACACGGCGGTGACCAAGCCGGGTTCGGCCTCCGTCGGCGCGGCGGCGAGCGCTTCGAGGTAGAGCGCGTAGCGGTCGTGCTCGTCGGCGGGCAGGCGGGTGGGCAGGGTCATCCGGTTCCCCGGTCGGTGGTGACGCGCAGGTTGGCGAGCAGGGTGGCGCCGTCGGCGGAGACGGCCAGCACCCGGCCGGAGCGGTGCCGGAAGGTCACCGCGTCGGCGTGCCGGCGGATGCCGACCTGCTCCGGGTCGGCCTGCGGGAAGGCGACGGTCGCGACGGGCAGCTGGGCGCCCGTGTGCACCAGCAGGCCCGAGCCGTCCGTGCGGGGGACGGTGAGCGCCCAGTGGTCGCCGTCGGCGGTGGGGCCGTACGGGGCGGCGCCGTCGAAGGTCAGCTCACGGACGGCGGCGGCGGCATCGGTGGTCCAGCTGAGCACCGTACGGTCCGGGCGTTCCAGCGGGCGTGCGGCGAGCAGGCCGACGGTGGCGAGCGCCAGCGAGCCGCCGGGCTCGGCGGCGGTGTCGGCGGCAGCGTCGTCCAGGCGGAGTCGTGAGCGCAGCTCCCAGCCGGGCAGGTCCCAGCGCCACAGCTCGGTCAGCGGCGAGCCGTCGGGCAGGTCGGAGACCACCACGGCCGCGCAGCCGCCGGGCGTGCGGGCGATCCGGCCCGCCAGCCGCTGGCCGCCGCCGAGTTCGCGCCAGACCACGGTGGGGCGGGGTGCGAGGGTGTCCAGCACGGCGATGCCGTCGCGGTCCGCGGTGATCAGGTGGCGGCCGTCGAAGGACGGCACCAGCTGCCGCGCCTCCAGGGTGGCCCAGGGCCGGACCGCCCGGGTGGCGAGGTCGAGCCGGGCGATCTCGCGGACCCGCCCGTAGCCGGCCACCAGGAGCGCGCTGCCGCCGTGGTCGGCGAGCACCAGCTGCTCGGCGGGCACGTCCCAGCGGGCCCGGGTGCGGCCGTCGGCGGCGAGCAGCCGCACGCCCGCCTGGCCGCAGGCGACCAGGACGGACCCGGATTCCAGCATGACCGCGTCCAGGACCGGCAGGGTGCCGGGCCGGTCGGCGGCGGTGTACTCGGGGCGGGCGTCGGCCGGGCGGCTGATCGGCCGGGGTCTGGCCAGGTCGGCGGCGACGAGCGGGTCCGCGCGCCGGATGAGCTGATCGAACCGGGCGGCCTCGGTCCGGCCGCCGTGCTGTCCGCCGAAGCCGCCGTCCCGCACGGCCGCCCGGGCGGCGGCGGTGGCGAGTTCGCGGTCGGTGGCCGGGTCGGCGGCCGGCAGGGCCGCCAGGCCCGCGGCCAGCGCGGACCGGCCGGTGGCCCGCGGGTCGCCGTCGCCGTCGAGCACCGCCCGGGCCAGCGTCCTGGTCGCCTCGCCCGCGCCGAGTGCCAGCAGGTACGGCAGGGCCCGGCTGCGGGTCGGCCCGCCGAGGGCCACGGCGTCGCGCAGATCGGCGACGACCGTGGGGCGCAGCGACTCCTCGGGCCAGGCGGCCTCGACGGCGCCCAGCCGGTCACCGGCCTCCCGGCAGTGCCGCGCCCACGCGGCGCGCAGCTCGCGGGCGGCCTCCGGGTGGTCGGGGGTGAGGCGTTCGACGGCGGCGGCGAAGGCGGCCCGGCGGTGCGCGGTCCGGATGGCGCGCTCGTGCTCGCCGGCCCGCCACCAGAGCCGGACCACCAGGTCGGCGGCCAGCTCGCGGCCCTCGGCGAGTTCGGCGGCCTGCGCGGTGCGGCCGTGCCGGTCGAGCAGGGCGACGGCCTCGGCGGGCGTGTTCAGCAGGTCGGCGAGGACGTACGCGGCCTCGTCGATCCGGCCATCGCGCTCCAGCGCCGCGGCGGCGTGGCGGTAGAGGTCGCTGAGGTGCTGGTGGACGGTGGGGCCGGAGAGCGGGGAGGAGGCGCCGGCGCTGCCGCGCCGCGGGGTCGGGCGCAGGTCGCCGGTGTGGCGGTGCGGGAGGCCGAGGGAGAGCCAGCGCTTCTCGGTGCCGGGCCCGCCGCCGGCGAGCTGGATCGCGTCGCGCAGCGCGTCCTCCCAACGGCGCTGTTCGAAGGCGCGGGTCAGCTCGCGCAGGTAGCGGGCGTGGCGGTCGGCCACCAGCCGGCCCGCCGGGGTGCGCAGGGCGAGCCGCGCCAGCAGGTCGCCGAGCAGCGGGCGCCGGGTGCGGCGGGGTTTCCGGCCGGCGGCGGGGGTGGGCTCACCGGCGGTGCCGGTACCGGAGGTCCGGGAGGTCCGGGAGGTCCGGGAGGAGCCGGTCCGGGAGGTCCGGGAGGTCCGGGAGGAGCCGGTCCGGGAGGTGCCGGAGGTGCGGTGGGGGCCGACGATGCCCCTGCTGCGGAGGACGACGGCCAGGCCGAGGCCGATCCCGGCGAGCAGCGCGAACGGGCGGAAGCCGCGGTCGGCGATCAGTCCGGCGTTGCCGGCCGCCCAGACCAGCACGACGGCCGCCATCAGGAGCACGGCGAGCACGTACGCGGCCCAGCCGACCCGCCCGGCGAGCATGCCCGGCCCCGGCCGGGTGCCCCCGTCGGGTCGCGCCTCGGCCGGGTCGCCCTCGGTGAGCCGGCGGGCGCGCTCGCTGCGGGGCCGGATGCCGGCCGCCGCCCGCAGGTCGGGCCGCGGGCGCGGCGGCAGGGCCTCCAGGACGGGTTCGGCCGTGGGTTCCGGTGCGGCGCCGACGGGCCGCGGGCGGTGCGGGGTGAGGCCGGTCGGGTCGAGCCAGCCGGACGGGTCCAGGACGGTCAGCCCCGCGATGCGGTGCGTGTCCGTCCGGCCGGCCGTGGTGAGGACGAGCTGACCGGGGCCGTGCTCGGCGACCTCGGCGCCCTCGCTGCCGACGGCGACCAGCGCGCCGCCGCCCGCGCGCCGCAGCGGCAGGCCGGGGGCCCGGTCGGCCCTGGTCCCCACCGGCTCGGCGAGCGTCAACAGCCAGCGGCCATCGGGGAGTTCGCGTAGTTCAGCGCCATCCTGCCAGTGCGCCAGGACGCGCCCGGCGGCCTCGGCCGCGCCGATCACCGGCACGTCGAGGACGAAGCCGGCGGCGGCGACGGTGGCGCGGAAGGCCGCGCCGGGGGTGGCGGTCACTGGTCGCTCCCGATCAGGTGGTGGATCCGGCCGGTGAACGTGTCGCCGACCACGATCCGGCCGGGCCGGGTCTCGGCGGCGACCAACGGCAGCTTCGGGTGCACCGCGGGCGCGGCGGTGCCGCCGGAGAAGGCCATCAGGGTGCGGACACCGTCGGGGCGGACGTGGCGCACCAGGCGGGCGCTGCGGGTGCAGGTGACCAGCGCGGGCACCGCGTCGTGGTGGACCAGGCCGATCACATCGGCGTCCTCCCGTACGGAGATCCGGTACTCCGTGCCCTGCCAGTTCCGCACCTCCCAGCTCCGGCCGTCCGCCGACCAGGCGACGGTGGCGCCGCTGTGCACGAGGTGGCGGGCACGGGCCGCCTCGGGTGGCAGTGCCCGCTCGTACAACCGGGGCTCGCGGAAGCGGTTGTAGTGCTGCTGCCCGTCGGCGCCGCCGGCGGCCTCGCCGTCGTCGGTGACGGTGCCGTCGGGCGCGATCCGCCACCAGCGGCCGGCCAGCGGCAGCAGCAGGTCGTCGCCGCCGCGCAGCAGCGGCAGGACGGGGCGGGTGAACAGTTCGTCCGGCAGGCCGCGGTCGAGGCCGAAGGCGCCGAGTTCGGCGGAGAAGCCGCCGGGTTCGCCGCCGCGACCGGCGATCGGGCGGCCGCTGACGTAGGGGACGAGGCGGTCCTCACGTACGTACAGCGCGATCAGCCGTCGGCCGGTCCGCCCGGCGGCGACCACCGGGCCGGGCGGTTCGTGGCGCCGGGCCCGGACCGCGGTGGTGGGGCCGCCGTCGGTGTGGGGGAGGTTGACGGCGAGCAGGGTGGTGGCGTGCGCTCCTCGGGCGAGCAGGGTGCGGGCGTCGGTGGTGAAGGCGGGCACCGCTCCCCCGGTGACCTTGGCGGGCAGCTTGACCGCGGCCGGCGCGGGCAGTCGGCGGAACTCGCGGCCGCGCAGCGCCCGGACCGCGATCTCCGGTGCCGGCAGCGGGAGTTCGGCCTGCGCGCCGTCGAGCCGGACGGTGACGTGGGTGGCCCCGGCGGCGGACCAGCGGGCCGGCTCGCTCGTCAGCACCCGGGCCCGGGCCGGGAGTCGTGCGGCCAGCCGGGGTGAGGTGAGCAGCCAGGCCCGGTCGTCGGCGTCGAGGCCCTCCTCGGCGTTCCGGACGTCCTCGGGGGTGGGGTCGGCCGGTCGGCGGGCGGCCAGCCAGGCCGGCAGCACCTCGGCGAGGTCGCCGGTGAGCAGCCGGCCGGCCCGGTCGCCGAGGACGCCGACGACCAACGAGGTGCCGCGCGCGGCCGCCCGGCGGTGCAGGACGAGCAGCGCGGCGAGCTGGACGAGCCGGCCGGAGCCGGCCTGGTTCGGGCCGGTGTCGACCAGCGCGGCGATCCGGCCGCGGGGGGCCGGGGTGCGGAACTCGGGGGCGAAGTGCAGCAGTTCACCGTCGGCGAGCCGGCGCAGGAACTCGTCCGGGTACGCGTCGGCGAGCAGCCATTCGGAGGGCAGCAGCTGGTCCGGCCGGCCGGAGCGGGCGAGGCCGCCGAGGCCGTCCGGGTCGCCGAGGTCGTCGGCGACCGGCTCGCGCTCGCCGACCAGCGTGTCCAGTCGGTGCAGCAACGGGCCCAGGGCGACGGCGAGTTCGGGCGTGAGCGCGGAGAGGGAGGCGGCCCACGGGGCGAGGGCGGCGGGCAGGCGGGTGGTGGTCATCGGGCGGCGCTTCGGGTGTACGGCTCCAGGGCGGCCGGGGAGTCGACGGGCGGGGGCGGGTCGGCGACCAGGGCGTGGCCCGGGACGAGGACGCAGAGCTGGCCGTCCGCGGCGCCGAGCGCCCGGCGCCACAGTGCGGCGGCGGGCCCGGGGCGGGCGGTGGTGGGGACCAGCAGGCCGGCGTCCCGGCCGAGGTAGCGGGCGCCGTCGGCCCACGGCAGCTCGTCCTCGGCGCCGAGGACGAGCAGCAGCCGCTGGGCGGGCGGGGCGCCGAGGTGAGGTGGCACGCCGTGGTGAGGGGGCGGGCTGTCGTGAGGTGGCAGGCCGTCGTGAGGCGCTGGGCCGTCGGGCAGCGGGCCGTCAGCGGGCAGCGGACTGTCATCGGGCAGCGGGCCGTCGTCGGCGAGGACGGCGAGGCGGGCGCCGTCGAGGAGCCCGTCCCGGGTGGCGGCGGCCAGCGCGGGGACGGCGTCTCCCAGGGCGAGCACGGCGACGGCCGGCAGCGGAGGCTCGCGGCGCTCCCAGCGCAGCGGGAAGGACGGCGGGGAGGACGGCGGGGCGAGCACCGGACCGGACAGCGGACCGAACGGCGGACCGGCCGGCGGGGTGGACGTCTGAGCAGTGGTCACGAGGACGCGACCGCCGCAACCAGCTCCGCGCGTATGCCGGCCAGCGCCGCCGGCAGGTCGGCCGGGTCGAAGCCCGCGTCGATCTCGCGCAGCGCCGCCTCCAGCCGCAACCGCGAGTCGCGTCCGGCGGGCAGACCGCGGTGCTCGACGAGCAGCGCGGTGCCGGTCCGGGCGAGCCGTTCGGCCCGGGCGGCCGTGCTGCGGGACAGCTCCTCGGCGGCGTGCACCAGGCTGCGGTTGGCGGCCTTCTCGATCAGGTCGGCGAGGGCGTCCCGGGCCAACGCCTGGGTGTCGGCGGTGGGGGCGATCAGCGGCAGCACCCAGAGGTCGCGGGCGGAGGCCGCGCTCCGACCGTCGAGCACGGCGGCCGCGGCGATCAGCTTCTGCGAGCGCACCGCCCGCCGGTCGCTGACCGGCACGCCGGCGCCGCGCAGCCGGCGCAGCGCGGCGCCGAGCAGCGGGGTCACCTCGTCCAGGCCGCAGTCCCGGGCGGCGGCCGCGAGCCGGTCGACGGCGCCGAGCAGGTCGCCGGGGTGGGCCGGGGACGCGGCCGGGCGGCGGCCGGCCTCCAGCAGCTCCTCCAGCCGGGCGTCGGCCACCGGCTCCACGAAGACCCGGGCCAGGAAGCGGTCGGCGAAGGCGGCGAGGGCGGGGTCGTCCGGCAGGTGGTTGGCGGCGCCGACGCAGACCCGCAGCGGGCTGGCCAGCACGGTGCGGCCCCGGCGGAAGACCCGCTCGTTGAGGAGACCGAGCAGCGTGTTGAGGACGGCGGTGGAGCCGAGGAACACCTCGTCCAGGAAGGCGATGTCGGCTTCCGGAAGCATCCCGGCGGTCTCGAACTCGACCCGCCCCTCGCGGAGCTGACGCAGGTCGACCGGTCCGAACAGCTCGTTCGGCTCGGTGAACCGGCCGAGCAGGTACTCGAAGTAGCGCCCGCCCAGTTGCCCGGCGACCCGGCGCACCGCCTCCGACTTGGCGGTGCCCGGCGCCCCGACCACCAGCAGGTGCTCACCGGCGACCGCACAGAGCGTCACGACCTCGGCCACCGTCTCACGGTCGACCATGCCCCGGCCGGCGGCGGCCACGGCGGCGCCGATCAGTTCGGCGTCGGCGGCGAGCGCCCTCGGGCCGCTGGTGGCCGTCCGGTCCGTGGTGGCCGTCGGGTCCGTGGTGGCCGTCGGATGGGTGCCGGCGGTCGAAGAAGTGCTGGTCTCGGTCACGAGCACCGGAGTCTACGGGGGCCGGACGGCCGCTCACCAACGGGTTTACCGGTCCGTCAGCCGACGAGCCCCGGCCAGCCGTCACGGTTGGAACAGGACTCGTAGTCGTCACGGGTCAGCCGGTCCCACTCCTCCCCCGTCGCCGACTCGTACGCCTCCTCGTGCACGGAGAGCAACTCCTCGCAGTGCCGCGCCCAGGCCATCACCGGAACGTCGGCGCCGGAGGTCGGGCCAGTGCTGTCGGTCGTGCTCATGCGGGGACGGCCCTTCGTGACGTGCGCATGTCAGTCGGTCGGTCGACCGCCTGAGCACACCCTGCCACCGCCCACCGACGACCCCGCCCACCGACGACCCCGCACGCCGACGACCCCGCACGCCGCACGCCGCGGTCCGCCCGGGGCCGCCGTCCGCCCCACCGCACACTCGTGCGGCCGGTCCGGCCTGCGGACGCAACCTTTCCCACCGCCTCTTCGTTCGCTCCGTCGTGAAGGCCCTCGACACCCTCGACACGTCCGGCGGCGCCGCCGCGCCGGCCCCCGTCCTGTACGTCCGCGCCGCCGTACCCGGGGACGCCGAGCTGCTCGCGCGGTGGCGGCGGGAGGCGGCGGCCTGGGTGGCCCGGCGGCACGGGAACGCGCAGTGGTCCGGCCCGGACCGTCCGGAGCGGCGGCTCGCCCTGATCCGGCGAGGGGCGACGGTGATGGCGCTGCTGGAGCCGGACGGTCCGGCGGTGGCCACCTGCACCGTGTGGCCCCGGGGCAGCAGACGGCGGTGGACGGACGAGGAGCGCGGCGTCCCGGCCCGCTACCTGCGCAAGAGCGCCGTCGACCGCGCCCACGCGGGCCGTGGCATCGGCCGCCTGCTGCACGAGTGGGCCGGGCACCGGGCGGCCTCGGCGGGCGCCCTCGTCCTGCGCCTGGACGCCCGCTCGGACAATCCCGGCCTGCACGGCTACTACCTCGACTGCGGCTGGCGCCACGTCAGGACGGTACCGGGCATGGCCTCGGGCGCGCTCTTCGAGACGCCGGCGCTGCTCCGCCCCGGCCTGCCGGTGCGGGAGCTGGGCGAGATCCGCCTGCCGGACTGACCGGATCGCGGACCGCCGAGGAGCGGGCCGGCGCCAGCGGCGGGCAACGAGCGACCGGCAAGAGCTTCCGATGGCTCGTCAGCTGCCGCCCGTGCCGCCCTGACCCGCGACCATCGTCAGGTTCAGACCGGCCACCGCCCGGGCCAGCCCGGGGGCCTCGGCCGCCAGCCGGTCGGTGAACGCGGTGACCCGCTCGGCGTGGGCCCGCCGGTCGTGCCGGGAGAGCACCAGCCGCAGGTGGCCGTGGGCGGCCAGCGCCGCCAGCACGGCGTCCGCGAACGGCGCTTCGGCCACCGGGCCTCCGCCGCGGACCAGCTCCGCGACCCGCGTCTGGAGGTCCCGGGCCTCGCGCGGGTCGGCCAGGGTCACCGCGCGTCGCGGCACGACCGGGCCGTACGGATCCCGGTCCGACACGGACAGCACCCCGAGCACCCCGAGCCGCTGCTCGACGGCCTCCAGCGTGTCGTCCCGGCTCCGCCGGATCCACGCCTTCCAGGTGCGCGGCCGGGTGGCCAGCTCGGCGAGGAGCGTGTCGAGGACGGCGTCCTCGGTGGGCGTGTCCGTCACGACCCGGACCCGCCCGGACGCCTCCTCGGCGGCGGCGCCCCGGTGGGCGAGCTCGGCCAGGGCGGCCGCGCGCAGCAGGTAACCGGCCCGGGTGCGGTCCTGCAGGGACTGGGCCCGGGTGTCGAAGGCCAGCAGGTAGGTGGCCAGATGCAGGGATCGGCTCATGCCACCGACGATACGGCCCGCCGCCGCGCCCGCCATCAGCCCGCGGGACGGGGTCGCGCTCCGACCTCGGGACCACCCGGCCGGGCTCCGTCCTCCCCCGGTCCGACGGGGCCGCGGGTGCGGAGGCACTGGGCACGGTGCGGGCGTCGGCCGCCCGTCCCGGCGTCAGCTGGGTTCGGGGTGGAAGCGGTGCAGCCCCTTGCGGTCGTAGTACGTGGTCATCGCGAAGCCGAACACGAGCGCCGCGACCGTCCCGATCGCGATCATGATCCAGGCCCGGGTCAGTCCGGCGTCGGCCTGCGCGTCGAAGTACAGGATCGCCCGGACGCCGTCGCTGAGCTGGCGCATCGGCTCGAACACCGCCAGCCACCGGTAGAACTCCGGCAGCGCGTACAGCGGGATGGTCGCGCCGGAGGACGGCAGTGAGAGCGCGATGAAGATGAACATGCTGATCAGCTGGCCGATCCCGCCGAACGCCGCGAGCAGCGCCTGCGCGCCGAGACCGACCGCCGAGGTGGCGCAGACCGAGAAGACCCAGAGCAGCGGCAGGTGCGACGCGTCCATGCCCAGCACCCCCACGGTGGCCAGCATCACCAGGCTGGAGGTCAGCAGCGACAGCCCGACCGACATCACCGAGGTGACGACCAGGGTCTGGGTGCGGCTGATCCGCACCAGCGGGCGCTGGGTGCGGATCGGCCCCAACTCGCTGGCCGAGTAGCCGAGCGCGACGTCGACGCCGTTGCTGATCACGTTGGCGCCCAGGAATCCGCAGAGGACCAGCAGCAGCGTGTAGTAGAACGCCGTCAGGCCGAGGCCGCTGTGCGCGCCGATCGAGTGGCCGACCGTGACCTCGACCGTCACCGGGTCGGCCAGTTGGAGTGCCGCCGCGTTGGTCGCCCCGCCGGTGCCGGCGGCGGGCTGGCCCGGCTGCTGCGGCTGGGCCTGCGCCTGGGCCTGGGCCTGGGCCTGGGCCTGGGCCGTGAGGGTCTTGCCGAGCTGTGCCGAGGCCTGCTGGGCGGCGGCCTGGGAGATCTGGGAGGCGAGCGAGGAGGCCAGGCTGCCGACGCCGGGGTTGGTCAGTACGGTCATCGTCGGCCGTGCCGGCGGCTGCGGTCCTGCGGGGGCGCCGAGGGCCGCGACGGCGGCCGTGAAGCCGGCCGGGACCTCCAGTGCGCCGGCCAGTTTTCCCGAAGACAGCTGGTCGTCGGCGGCGGCCCGGTCGAGCAGCCGCCAGTCGACCTTGTCCCCCGGGTCCGGCGCGTTCGCGATGCCGGTGGTGATCTGCGCGCCGAGGTTCTGCTGCTGTCCGGCCACGACGGCCCCCTGGTCGGAGTTGACCAGGCCGATCGGCAGCCGGTGCAGGTCCCCGGACGGGTTGACGATGCCGCCCATGTAGAGCAGCGAGAGCAGGAAGCCCACCGTGCCGATGATGATCGTCGGCACCAGCCAGACCCTGGGGTTGCGCAGCACCTGCGAGGCCCGTACGCCGGCCTCGGGCCGGTTCGAAGTCATCGCTCTCCCGTGGACGTCGTTCGGAGGGCCCCCGCCCGAACCTAGCCGTCCGCCCGCGTCCGGCCGTGGCGCCTCGCCCGGACGGCCGCCGGACCGACCCGGTCGGCGGTGCCCGCCCACGGCCCACGGCAAACGACCCACGGCCCCGGCCCGCGACCCACGACCCACGACCCGCGACCCACGACCCGCGGGCTCAGTGCTTCAGCGCGTCAGCACCCCGGTAGCCCGCGGGCACGCCCTCGGCGAAGATCACGTCCGCCGTCATGTGGCGGGTGCGCAGCGCCAGGATGTCCTGGTAGGCGGGCGAGTCGTACCAGGCGCGCACGTGCGCGCGGTCGGGGAACTCGATCACGATCAGGTCCGGGCCCCAGGAGCCTTCGACCGCCTCGACCTGGCCGCCGTGGACCAGGAAGCGCCCGCCGAAGGGCTCCAGGGTGGCGTCGATCCGCTCCAGGTACTCGACGATGTCCGGGCCGAACTCGACGGAGTGGACGTGCGCGAGTGCGTAGGCGGTCATGGCGTTCTCCCCTGTGGTGTTCCGGGCCCGGCCGGGTCGTCCCGGCCGCCGGACTGCGCCGGCTGCCGGAGCGTGCCGGTCCGCCGGACCGTTCCGGCGTGTCTCCGACGGTACGGGTCCGCCGGCGGGCCGGAATCGGTCACGCATAGGTAATGACCGGGGAGCGGACGACCGGTCAGGAACGGTGGGGGCGGACGACCGGCCCTCCGCGGGCGCCACCCCCTGGCGCGATGACTAAGCGCTTGCTTAGACTCACCCCCGTCCGACGTCCAGCCCCCGGGAGCCGCCATGTTGTCCGCAGAGAACCGTCAGATCCGCCTCGCCCGGCGGCCCGAGGGCGAGGTCCGCCCCGGGGACTGGGAGCACGTCACCGAGGCGGCCGCCGCGCCCGGCGAGGGCCAGTTCGCCGGCCGCACCCGCTTCATCTCGCTCGACCCGGCGATGCGCGGCTGGCTGGACGACCGCCCCTCCTACCTGCCGCCGGTCGGCCTCGGCGAGGTGATGCGGGCCGGCTCGGTGGTCGAGGTCACCGAGTCCACCCACCCCGGCTTCCGGACCGGTGACCTGGTCGCCGGCACCTTCGGCGTCCAGGAGCACGTGGTCTCCGACGGCCGGGGCACGCTGAAGATCCAACCGGACACCGCCTCGCCGTCGACCTTCCTCGGCGCCCTCGGCATGCCCGGCATGACGGCCTACTTCGGACTGCTGGACGTCGGCGCGCTCAAGGAGGGCGAGACGGTGGTGGTCTCCGGCGCCGCGGGCGCCGTGGGCACCATGGTCGGCCAGATCGCCAAGGCCAAGGGCTGCCGGGTCGTCGGCATCGCGGGCGGGGCCGAGAAGTGCGCCCTGCTGACCGGCGAACTCGGCTTCGACGCCGCGATCGACTACCGCACCGAGAACGTCAGGAAGGCGCTGCGCACCCACGCCCCGGACGGCATCGACGTCTACTTCGACAACGTCGGCGGCGAGATCCTGGACGCGGCGCTGGCCTGTCTGGCGATGCACGCCCGGGTGGTGGTCTGCGGCGCGATCAGCCAGTACAACGCCACCGACGGCGTGCGGGGCCCGTCGAACTACCTGTCGCTGCTGGTGCGCCGGGCCCGGATGGAGGGCTTCGTGGTCTTCGACTACGCGCCGCGCTTCACCGAGGCCGCCCGGGAGATCGGCGGCTGGATCGCCGACGGGCGGATCAAGGTGCTGGAGCACGTGGTCCGGGGCACGGTGGACGACTTCCCGCGGACCCTGCAGATGCTCTTCCGGGGCGAGAACACCGGCAAGCTCGTCCTCGAACTGGTCTGAGCCCAGCCCCGGCGGAAGGGGCGACCCGGCTCAGGCGGTGAGCGGCCCGTCCGAGGGGCGCACCGGCGCCGGGAGGTCGGTGCCGCCGCGCAGGTAGCGGTCGACGGCGGCGGCCGCCGCCCGGCCCTCGGCGATCGCCCACACGATCAGCGACTGGCCGCGCCCGGCGTCGCCCGCGACGAACACGCCGTCCGCCCTCGCGGCGAAGCCCTCGTCGCGGGCCAGCCGGCCCTGCGGGTCGACGGCGAGGCCCAGTTGGCGGGCCACGCCGCGGCGTCCTGGGCCGGAGAAGCCGAGCGCCAGCAGTGCCAGCTCGGCCGGGACGGTCCGTTCCGTTCCCGGCCGGGGCCGGCGGTCGCCGGGCCGGGCCTCGGCGAACCGGACCGCCGCCAGCCGCCCGTCCGCGCCCGCCTCGAACCCCACCGTGGTCGCCGCGAACACCCGCGGTTCGGCCGCCGAACCGCCGGCCTCCTCGTGCGAGGTCGTCACCCGGTAGACCTTCGGGTGGACCGGCCAGGGCTGGCCGGGCGCCCGGCGCTCCGGCGGCCGGGGGTTGATGTCGAACTGGGTGACGGCCGCGGCCCGCTGGCGCAACGCGGTGCCCAGGCAGTCGGCGGCCGTGTCGCCGCCGCCGACGATCACCACGCTGCGGCCCTCGGCGGTGAGCGGGGAGACCGGGCGGTCGCCCTCGTCCACCCGGTTGGCCAGGGTCAGGTAGGTGATCGCCTGGTGGACGCCGGGCAGCCGGCGGCCGGGCACCGGGAGGTCCCGGCAGGCCGTGGCGCCGACCGCGATCACCAGCGCGTCGCACCGGGCCCGCAGCTCGTCCGCGGGCACGTCCCGGCCGACCGCCACCCCCGTGCGGAACGTGGTGCCCTCCGCGCGCATCTGGTCGATCCGCCGGTCCAGGCGGTGCTTCTCCAGCCGGAACGGCGGGATGCCGTAGCGCAGCAGCCCGCCGATCCGGTCGGCGCGCTCGTACACCGTGGTGGTGTGCCCGGCCCGGGTCAGCTGCTGGGCGGCGGCCAGGCCGGCCGGGCCCGAGCCGACCACGGCCACCCGCCGGCCGGTCATCCGCTCCGGCGGCCGCGGCCGGTCCTCGCCGTCCTCCCAGGCCCGGTCGGCGATCGCCAGCTCCACGTTCTTGATCGTCACGGCCTCGGAGTCGATCGCCAGCACGCAGGCGCTCTCGCACGGGGCGGGGCAGAGCCGGCCGGTGAACTCGGGGAAGTTGTTGGTGGCCAGCAGGCGGGCGGCGGCCGACTGCCAACCGCCGCGGGCCACCAGCCCGTTCCAGTCCGGAATCAGATTGCCCAGCGGGCAGGCGCGGTGGCAGAACGGGAGGCCGCAGTCCATGCAGCGGGCCGCCTGGCCGCCGATCACGGGCAGCAGCGCGCCCTCCCGGTAGACCTCGTGCCAGTCCCCCAGCCGCTCCTGCGGGTCCCGGCGCTCGCGCGGCCGGCGGGGCGTGGTGAGAAAGGCCATGCGGTCGGCCTGGGGATCAGCCATCGCGGTCTCCGGCAGGGCGTGCCAAGGCGGGGGTGCGGTGGCGGCGCCGTACCGCGACCGTGCCGCCGCAGCCGTACCGCTGCGGCCACCCGGCGTGGCCCACCCGGCGCGCCCGCCGGACTGCGCGCCACCGTGTGGCCACCGTACGCCTACGGACCGCCCGGCGGGAGGGGGTACCGGCGGGCGGTCTCGCGGGGGTGGCCCTCGCGGGGTGGTCTCGCGAGACCGCTCGCGCGGCGGCGTTCGCACGACGGAGGGCCGGACGGGCGCACGACGGAGGGCGGGACGGGCGGGTCAGGCCCGGAGGAAGGCCTCCAGGGCGGTGGCGAAGGCCACCGGCACCTCGTGCATCGGATAGTGCCCGGAGTTGGTGAGGACCTCCAGCTCCGCCTGCGGGTAGTGGGCCAGCCAGGTGCCGCGCATCACCTCGGCGGACAGGGCCGGGTCGTGCTCGCCGACGAAGACCTTGACCGGGAGGGTGCTTCCGGCCACCTTCGCCGCGAAGTCCTGGGTGCTCCACTCCTGCAGGTAGCCCGCCATCGCCTCCGGGCGGGAGCCGGCCACCGAGCGGGCCGTCATCGCGTCCAGCCAGCGGGCGCAGGCGCGGTTCCCGGTGACCAGGTCCAGGATCGCCCGGCGGTTGGCGGCGTGCTCCGCCGCACCGTGGAAGAGGTCGTACGCGTCGCCCTCCAGCGGGTAGGCGCTCGCCGGGACGGGCGCCACCCCGACCAGCTTCCGCACCCGGCCCGGCGCCTCGGCGAGCACGCGCTGCGCCGCCTTGCCGCCCATCGAGTGCCCGACCACCGAGAACTCCGCCCAGCCCAGCTGGTCGGCGAGCGCGAGCGCGTCCGAGGCGATCTCAGCGAGGGTGAACTCGCCCTCCACGTCCCGCCGTTCGCCGTAGCCGCGGTAGTCGAGGAAGGCGTAGCCGAAGGCCTCCGGGTCCAGGTGGTCGAGGAACTGGCCCCAGCCGGCGCTGGTGCCGAACCAGTCGTGCAGGACGAGGACCTTGTGCTCGCCGGTTCCGATGGTGCGGTGACTGATCGTCATGGACGACTCCTTCGGCGTGGGACGACGGCGGTTACCTTCCCACCGGCCGCGGTGCTACTCCCGCTGCTCGTGCTGCTGCCGCTGAACGTGGTGCTCGCGCTGAACGTGGTGCTCGCGCTGGGCGTGCCGCTGTCGGGCCGCGCCGCGACCGTGCGGCCACAGGGCCAGGCCGAGGCCGCAGGCGGCGGCCGCCAGACCGACGACGGCGAGCGGACGCGACCACTCGCCCGCCCCGCTCGGCGCGAACGCCACCGGGAGGACGAGGCCCGAGGCGGCGAGCGCGGCCACGAGGTGCGCCGGCCGCACCGCACGGCGGTGCGGGCCGAGCGCATCGACGAGCAGCAGGTAGCCGGCCAGCAGGACGGCGACCGCCCCCGCCTGCCAGCAGCCCGGCTCCCCCAGCGCGGCGAGCACCACCGCACCGGCGGGGACGAGGGTGGTGCGGGCCGCGGCGAGCCGGGCGGCCCGGCCGTGGGGCCGTTCCGGCACGCCGTCGGGCGGCACCGCGGCCGCGGCGGCGAGGACGACGGCGACCACCGCGGCGGCGGGCCCGAACCGGTCCACCGCGCTGCCGGGGGTGCCGGGACCGGCGGCGGCCAGCGCCAGCGCGGCACCCGTGCCGCGCAGTGCGGCGTGCGCCGGCCACCGCGGCCCGGTGTGGGCACCGGTCGCGGTGCCAGCCGGACTCGGCGGACCCAGCGGGGTCGACGCGGGACTCGGCGGCCTCGACGGACTCAGCCGACTCGACGCCGGGCTCGCCGGACTCGGCGGACCCAGCGGGCGCGTCGGATTCGCCGGGCTCGCCTGACTCGGCGGACCCAGCGGGCTGGTCGGGCTCATCGGGCTCCTCCTCCGATCCGGCGGCGCAGCAGCGGGGCGAGCGCCAGGTCGAGCGCCTCGCCCGGGGTGTAGCGGGCCACCGGCACGCCCCGGGCCCGCAGCGCGGAGCGCATCGCCTCGCGCTCGGCGTGCCAGAGCCGCAGCGCCAGCGCACCCACCTCGTCGCCGGGCTCCACCGCCGGTTCGCCGGCCGGGATCTCCACCACGACCAGCGGGTTGCCCCGGTCGCGGACCTGCCCGAGCACGTCCAGGATCCGCTGGTCGGCGAGCGAGGTGAACGCGTACACCAGCGCGTGGCCGGGCAGCGCGGCGGGAGGGAAGCGGGGCACGACGCGGCCGCGGTGGCGGCGGTCCTGACGGACCTCCAGGACGCTCTCCACCATCCGGTAGAACTGCCGCTCCCCGGTCCCCGCGGTGAGCCAGCGCAGCCGGCCGCCGACCGCGATCAGGCCGACCCGGTCGTGCCGGTGCAGGTAGGCGCGGGTCAGCCCGCCGGCCGCGCGCAGCGTCTCGTCCAGGCTGGACAGGCCGGTGGCGGCGTCCCGGAAGTCGGCCAGCGTGTCCAGCAGGACCACCGCGTCGGCGGCCCGCTCGGCGGCGAACTGGTTGATCTGGACGGCGTCGCGGCGGGTGGTGGACGGCCAGTGGATGCGCCGCTGCCGCTCCCCCGGCACGTACGGCCGCACGCCGACGACCTCGACGCCGGTGCCCTCGTGCGCGGTGGTGTGCTCGCCGAGCCGTTCGGGCAGCCGGACCGGGATCGGGGTCAGCCGGGCGGCGCTGGGCACCGGGAAGACGTCGACCGTGCCGAGTTCGGCGCGCACGGTCCGGCGGGTGAGGCCGCCGGAGTCGTAGACGTCGACGTCGACGGTGCCGAGCGTCCAGCGGCCCCAGCTGTCCGCCCGCACCACCAGGTCGACCTCGGCGGCGCCGACGGTGAGGGCCTGTAGCGTCACGCCGGGGCCGAGCGCGACGGTGGGGTCGAGCGGACCGATCCGGCCGTCGTGCCGGACGGTGATCCGCACGGTCACCGGCTCGCCCTCGAAGCAGCGGCGCGGTTCGGCGGTGCTCTCCGCGGTCAGCTCGGTGGGGCGACCGCGGCCCGGCGCGGCCGACGCGAGCAGGACGGCCGGACCGGCCGCCAGGGCCAGCAGCCAGCTGTGGCCGGTGGCCAGGGCCGCCACGGCCGCGACGACGGCCACCGTGAGCAGCCGCAGGGTCCGTTCGCCGACCCGCCAGTGCGGCGAGGGCGGGCCGCTCGGCAGGCCGGCCACGGTGGCCCGGGTGCTGCGGGCCAGTACCCGGGCGGTGACGCGGTCCTGCGGCCGGTGGCGGCCGGGTCCGGAGGCGGAGGCCGGGGTGGAGGTGGAGGCGGAGGTGTGCGGCCTCCGCCCGGTGCGCCCGTTCCCGGCGGGGGCGGGCGGCGTCGCGAGCCGACGGACCGGGCGACGGCCGCGGGCGGTCTGCGCGGCGAGCCGACGGGCCTGGTGGCCGGGGTGGCCGGTGCCTCCGGTGGGGCCGTCGGCGGGTGGGGCGGGGTTCACCGGGCGCTGCCCCGGGCGTCGGCCGTGTCCGGGGCGCCGACCGTACCCGGGCCGCCGGCCGTGGCCGCCGCGCGCGGCAGGGTCTGCGGCGCCGGGACGGTGTCCACCAGCCGCGCCAGCACGTCGTCCGCCTCGATCTGACGCACCCACAACTCCGGCTTCAGCGTGATGCGGTGGGCCAGCGCGGGCACGGCGAGCGCCTTCACGTCCTCCGGCGTCAGGTAGTCCCGGCCCTCCACCATCGCGCGGGCCCGGGCCAGCTGGACCAGCGCGAGGCCGCCGCGCGGCGAGGCGCCGACCTGGATCTGCTGGTCGTTGCGGGTCGCGGCGACCAACGCGACCACGTACGCGACCAGGTCGTCGTCCACCTCCACCCGCTCCACCGCCGCCCGCATGGCCAGCAGTTCGGCCGGGCTGGAGACCGTCTCCAGGACCGCCTCGGGCGCCGACCGGTCCAGCCGGGCCCGGAGCATCGCCGCCTCCAGCCCCGTGGACAGGTACCCCATCCGCACCCGCAGCAGGAAGCGGTCGAGCTGCGCCTCGGGCAGCGAGTAGGTGCCCTCGTACTCGATCGGGTTGGCGGTGGCGATCACCGCGAACGGCCGCGGCAGCCGGCGCGTGGCCCCGTCGACGGAGACCTGCCCCTCGGCCATCGCCTCCAGCAGCGCGGCCTGGGTCTTCGGCGGGGTGCGGTTGATCTCGTCGGCCAGCAGCAGCTGGGTGAAGAGCGGCCCGGGCTTGAAGACCATCTCCCCGCTGTTCCGGTCGTAGAACGGCGCACCGGTGACGTCCGAGGGCAGCAGGTCGGGGGTGAACTGGATGCGCCGGAAGTCCAGGCCGAGTGCGGTCGCGAAGGACCGCGCCAGCAGGGTCTTGCCGAGCCCCGGCAGGTCCTCGATCAGCACGTGGCCGCCGGCCAGCACGCCGAGCATCACCAGCCGGAGCGCCTCGGGCTTGCCCACCACCGCCCGCTCGATCTCCTCCACCACGGCGCGAGCCCGCTTGCCGGCCTCCTGCGGGGTCAGCGCGACCGACGGCGCCGCCGCGGTCGGGGTGTCGGCCTGGGCCTGGGAAACGGCGGTCATGGGTTCTCCGTTGAGTCTCGGACGGGCCGGTTCGGCCACGGGCGGTGAAGCGGCTGCTCGGGGCGGATGGTTGGAGCGGCTGCTTCGAAGCGGTTACGGGAGCGGCTACAGGGATTCGAGCCGGTCGACGAGGGCGAGCAGGACCGGCGCCGGTACGGCCTCCGCGGGGGCGGGCGCCTCCGGGTCGATCCAGGGCCAGAGCCGGGGGCCGACCAGTTCGGCCGCCCGGTCGCGGTCGGCGGGGAGCGAGAGGCCGTGGGCCTCCGACAGCCTGGCGGCGAACAGCCGTTGCAGCCGGCCGCGGAGCGGCTGGACGTCCCCCTCCGGGTCCATCCCCTGCCGGACCGTCCAACGCCAGTCCCCGAGCCCGGGTTCGTGCGCCTCCATCAGCCGCTCCCGGCGGCGCAGCCCCTCCTGCCGGAACCCGGCACCGGCCACGTACCGGGCGGTGAGCAGCGCGACGGCCACCAGCAGCACCGCCCCGGCCCCCGCCGCGGGCAGCCCGCCCACCAGGAAGAACCCGACCTCGGCCAGGACGGCCGTCGCGGTCAGCTCGATCAGGCTGTGGCGGACGGAGCCGGGCACCGGGCCGGGATCCGACTCGGCCTCGGGGCCGCCGGGGCCGGGCACCGGGCCGGTGCCACGGCCGGTCCGGGACGCGCTCATCGGTGGCCTCCTGCCGCGGCGGCGGCCGCCGGCTCGTTCGCGGGCCCGTCGTCCGCCCGCCCGTCGTCCGCCGGCCCGCCGTTCGCCAGCCCGGCGGCGATCGCGTCCAGCGCGGTCCGCGCCCGGCGCACGTGGGCGTCGTCCATCGGGTGGGTCGAGTAGCGGGCCTCCCGGAACAGCGCGGTGAGCGCCTCCGCGTGGAAGCGGTCGACCCGCTCGTCCGTGACGGCCCGTTCCAGCAGCTCCGTCGGGTTCTCGCTGACCCGCCGGGACACCCCGGAGGCCGCCAGCGAGCCCTCCATGGCCGCGTAGCAGGCGATCACCGCGGCGCGGGCGTCACTGCCGCCGAGCGCGCGCAGGCCGGTGGCCACGGCCTCCGCGAGGACCTCTTCGGGCCGGGGCGGAGCAGCGGGCAGCGGCGGGACCGGTCGCGCCCGCACCCGCCGCAGCCGCAGCCGCCGCAACGCCACGACCAGGGCGATGACGAACAGCACCACGACGGTGGCCGCCAGCGCGGCCGTCACCACCCCGGCGATCGCCCCGAGCACGCCTCCGTCGCCCGGTTCGGCGGGCTCGGCCGGCGGTGGCGGCGACGCCGAGAGGGTGGGCACCGGGGCCTGCACCGGGTGCGGCGGGTCGGCCGGCCCCGCGTCCACCCGGCCGTGGAACACCAGCATCAGCACCGGCACCGCCACGGCCGCCCCGGGCAGCAGCACCGTCGCGGCCGTCCGCAGCCGCTCGGCCCACGGCGTCGGCCCGTCCAGGTGCCGGACCTCCTCCCGGAACCGCACCGCGAACCGCCCGACGAGGACACCCCATCCGATCGCGAGCAGCAGGACGAACCCCGTCGACCCGACCGGACCGCCCACGGCGGTCCCGAGCACCCCGTCCCGCACCGGCCGCAGCGCCGCCGCGGCCGGCAACAACCCGCCCACCACCAGCAGACCGGCCGCCACCCCCGGCCCCCGCGGTACAACGCCCTTCACGCGGCACCCCCCGGTTCCTCCGCAGCGCGCAAGATCACACGCGCGTGCAGCGTCGCACACCGACTGTCGCCGTGTCATCCCCCGTCGGACGGGGACGGCCCGCGCGGGCGGGAAGCGGTTCGGACCGTTCCGGACCACCGCCGGCATCACCGGCCGGTAGTATCGGTTTCCGCACTGACTTGACATCAACTGCGCGCCGTTTATCGCGCGTTATCGTCCGGGGCGATGAACCGCCGTTCAGCGTGGCGACGATGGGGGACGTCACGCCGAGCCGCGCCACCCCCGTGCCACGTGTCCGCACCGGAACCGTCCAGCGGAACCGGTAAGAATCCAGAAAGCATCCCTTGGCCACCATCGCGCATTCCGACCTCGACGTCTTTCCGCTCTGCCTCGGCGGCAGCGTGTTCGGATGGACCGTCGACGAGCGGACGTCCTTCGGCATTCTCGACGCCTATGCCGCCGCGGGCGGGAACTTCATCGACACCGCCGACTCCTATTCCCAGTGGGCCCCCGGCAATTCGGGCGGGGAGTCCGAGACCATCCTCGGCAACTGGCTGGCCTCGCGCGGCCACCGGGACCGTTTCGTCATCGCCACCAAGGTGGGCCGGCTGAACGGACTGTCCGGACTCACGGAGAAGGTCGTCCACCAGGCGGTGGACGACTCCCTCCGCCGTCTCCGCACGGATCACATCGACCTCTACTACACGCACGCGGACGACCCCGACACCCCCCTCGAAGAGACCCTCGCCGCCCTCGACGCGCTGGTCACGGCGGGGAAGGTGCGCCGGATCGGCGCCTCGAACATCAGCGGCCCCAGGCTGGCCGAGTCCCTGGAGCTCTCGAAGCGATCGGGGTTCGCCTCGTACGTGGCGGTCCAGCCTCCCTACAACCTCATGGAACGCGAGCCCTTCGAGCTCGGGATCGCCCCGGTCTGCGAGCGCGAGGGCGTCTCCTGCGTCCCGTACTTCGCGCTCGCGCAGGGCTTCCTGACGGGCAAGTACCGCGAGGGCGCACCCGCCGTTCCCAGCGTCCGCAGCGCCGCGGCGCGACCGTACGCCGGAACGCCCCGCGGCCGCGCGGTGCTCCGGGCGCTGGACGCGATCGCCGCCGAGCACGGCACCGCCCCCGCCGCGGTGGCCCTGGCCTGGCTGAAGGCGCAGCCGCACGTCGTCGCCCCGCTCGCCAGCAGCAGGACGCCCGAGCAGCTCGCCGAACTGATCCCGGGAGCGACGCTGGAGCTCTCCCCGGCCGAGCTCGACTCGCTGGACCTCGCCTCACGGACCGCCGCGGCGGACCCCGATGCGCACCTCGGATGAAGGAGCAGGAGCAGCCGTGACCCTCACGCCCCACACCGTCGTGATCGGATTCGACTCCCTCAAGTCGTTCATCTCCGTGGCACGCGACGAATACGAGGCCTGTACCCCGCAGGAACCGCCCTCCTGTTTCGCCCTCCTGCTCGGCACCGTCGTCGACGGCGTCGCGGCCATCACCACGACCCAGTTCGCGACCAACGTCCGTGCCACCGATCCGATGGCGCTCAAGGAGTTCGAGAGTTCCGTAGAGCCGTGCTTCGGCAGCGCCTACCGGAACCTCCGCCGGGGATTCTGGTGCAGTTCGAAGGACCTGCTGCGCATTCACCGGCAGGCGGACCGCGACGGGGTGGAGATCCTGGGATCCATCCACCTGCACCCCGACTGGCACCGGATCGGCCCGCCCGAGGAGCGGGCGCTGCGAATAAGCGAGGAGCCGACACCGATGGACCGCTACATGTTCGACAACAGCCGGTATCCGGTGAACATGATCTGCTATCTGGAATCCGGCCCCCAGGGGGTTACCGCCGCGCTCGGGGCCTGGGGCCCTCCGCCTGAGGACGAGGGCTCGGCGGCGCCGTGCCCGCGCCTCCACCTGAGGTTCAGCACGGTCTGAGGACCGGCGGTGCGCGCGGAACCGCGTGCCGGCTCCGGCCCTCGCCGTCCGGGGCGAGGGCCGGAGCCGGCGGTGTCCGGAGCCGGCGGTGGCCGGAGCCGACGGTGGTCAGCCGCTGGAGTCGGCCGCGTCAGCCGCGGGGCAGCACCAGGCCCTGTATCGCCGGGAGCTTGCGCCAGTCGCTGGAGACGATGCTGGCGTGGGCCCGGGCGAGCTGTTCGGTGCGGGTGCGGGCCTGGTCCTGGGTGGGGTCGGTGGCGCTGATGGCGGGGGCGACGTTGTGGGCGTCGGTCATGGTGAGGAGGTAGTGGCGGGCGTCGTACCAGGCCGTGTCGATCCCGCCCGGGTACGCGGCCGCGTCGCCGTCGAAGACCACGAACCACGGGCGGATCGACGTCTCACCGTACTTGCCGCGCGGGTCGCCGGCCGCGGCGCCGTGGACGGCGGGGAAGACCTGGGCGGAGCCGATCCGTCCGCCCGCGGCGAGGTCGCGGAGGTGGCGGGCGTACTCGACGTCGGTGTAGAGGCTGTCGAAGGGGTTGCCCTCCTCGAAGGAGCCGGGGATCACGTACACCAGCACGCGGCCGGCGAGGGACGCCCGGGTGGGCCAGTTGCCGGCGCGAGCCGCTTCGTCGGCGTTGGCGTAGCTGCCGCCGCCGGGCTTGGCGAGGAGGTCGGCGGGGCGGAAGACGGCGGAGCCGAGGTGCGCGGCGATCAGCGCGTCGAGCTGGGCGGGGCCCATGCCGCGGTTGGCGGCGAAGCCGGCCTTGAGTTCCAGCTTGACGACCAGGGGGCCCGCGCCGGGGTGGGCGCCGAGCCAGATCCGGACGTCGTCGAGGCAGGTTTCGAGGTTCTTGTTGGTGCCGCCGGTGTAGAGCTGGGCGGGCGTGGTCGCGGCGGCGCAGTTGTTGCTGTTGCCGAGCGGGTTGGAGTGGCTGACCTTCCACTCCTTGGTGACGGTGTCGGTCCACGCGTCGAGTTCGATCATGCCGGTGCCGGTGTCCAGGCTGTCGGCGAGGTGGCCGAACGCGGCCGGGTCGTAGGTGTTGTGGATGCCGACGGTGGTGGCCGAGCCGAACGGGAGGTCGCCGGGGCCGCTCGCGCCGGCCGCCTGGGCGGGTGCGAGGGCGGCGGCCGCGGCGAGCAGACCGGTGGCGATGGTGCCGGCGAGGGCGCGGCGTGCGGTCACGATGACTGTCCCCTTGTCAGAACGCTCAGTACGCGTGCGGCGGTCGTCTGCGGACGATGCCGGACCTGAGCATCCCTCATGTGAAGGGAACGCGACAAATGCGTGACCCCGCCGGGACAAGTACGCGCCCGCCGCGCCCGACGCGGCGTCACTCCGTCCGGGGCCCCGTTCGTTTCATGCGTACGGAACCGGCGTCCGCTGGGTCTCCGAGGACACCCTCCCGCCGCTCCGACCGGGGGCCGATGGCCACTCGACGAGCGCGCCGCCTCCGGGCGCGACGGAGACACGTTCGATCTCCGTGTGGTAGACCAGTGCGCCGGCGCGGGGATCACACCGCCCGCGCCAGCAGCCGCGGGCTGCTTCCTGTTCCTTGACATCGGGGGGATGCATGAGAGTTCGCCGTACCCTGGCCAGAGGCCTGGCCGCCGCTGCCGTCGCCGTGCTCGGCGCGGCCTGCGGCAGTGCCGCCGGACCGTCCGGTGAAGCCCGCGGCACCGGCACGACCGCACCCCGCCCGGGGCAGAGCGACGTCGCCCCGCCGCCCGCCGCCTCGCCCAGCCGCACCGCCGGGCCGGCCGGGCGGGGGCCGGTGCTCCACTCCGTGTTCGGTGACACCGGCTTCACCGCCCAGGTGGTCAGTGCCAACACCAGCTCCGCGCTCCCGGGGATCGCCGCTCCCCTCGGCAAGACCACGCTCCTGGTCCGGCTGAAGGTCACCTCGGATCCGGTCGACCGGACCAGCAAGGCGCCGAACCACCTCATCCTGGTCGTCAAGTACCCCACCTGCGGGGCCGCCCCCGACTGCTGGCACACCGACGGCGGAGCGCGCGCCCTGCCCGAGAGCGACGTCCTCGAAGGCCTCCACATGAACAGCGTGCCCGACTGGTTCGGCACGCTGAACGCCAACACCACCTACTACAAGTACGTCTGGCAGTTCGTCCCGGAGGGCACCGACCTCTCCGCCGCCCAGTTCTGCTCCCAGCAGGGCGCCGGCAAGGACGACGTCTGCATCCCGCTCGGCCCGGTGGAACCCTTCCACGGCCAGATCGACCCCGCCGACCTGGCGTCGAGCTAGGGAACCCGCCAAGGCCGGCCGAGAGCTGCCGCCACCCGTCTCGACGGCCGCTGCCCTGACGGGCGGCGGCCGTCCCGCGTTCACGGGCGGTGCCGCCTGCCGCTGGGTTCGCTCTCGGGAACGCTCGACGGCCCGACCTGTCAACGGTTCGGACCGCCACCGCCCGGCTGACGGCCCGCACCGGCCGTCAGCCGTGCTCTGTGCCGGGGTGGTGGCGGTCTGGTCGGCCAAGGCGAGAGCGGTGCGGATGCCGCCGCGGCTCTCCCGGCCGGTACGCGAATCCCGGAGCCGGGCGGTGCCCTGGCGGTCGCGATAATGGCCCCATGATCGACAGGCAGCTGCGCGTGGTACTGGCCGAGGACTCGGTGATCCTCCGGGACGGAATGGTGGAGCTGCTCGCGGCCCGCGGGTGTGCCGTGGTCGCGGCCGTCGGCACCGCCCCCGAGCTGCTCGCCGCCGTGGCCGAGCACTCCCCGGACGTCGCCGTGGTGGACATCCGGATGCCTCCCACCCACACCGACGAGGGCATCCGGGCGGCGGTCGAACTCCGGGCCGGCGTACCCCGGGTCGGCGTCCTGGTGTTCTCGCAGCACGTCGAGACCGCCTGGGCGTCCCGGCTGCTGGCGGGCGGCGCCGCGGGGGTCGGGTACCTGCTGAAGGAGCGGGTGGCCCGGACGTCCGAGTTCGTGGACGCGCTGCACCGGGTCGCCGACGGCGGGACGGCGCTCGACCCGGAGGTGGTGACCCGGCTGATGCGCGGCGGACGGCGCAGCCTGGTGGACGCGCTGACGCCGCGCGAGCGGGAGGTGCTGGGGCTGATGGCGCAGGGGCACTCGAACCGCTCGATCGCCGCACGGCTGGTGGTGTCGGAGCGGGCGGTGGAGAAGCATGTCGCCGCGGTGTTCACCAAGTTCGACCTGCCGGCCACGGACGCGGACAACCGGCGGGTGAAGGCGGTGCTCACCTACCTCGCGGAGACCACGGATTGACTTTCCGTCACATGTGTTTCGGCAGCTCGGCGGTGACGACGGTGGGCCCGCCGGGCGGGCTCTCCACCCGCAGCAGGCCGTCCACCGCGGCGAGCCGTTCGCGCAGCCCGGCGAGGCCCGTCCCCCCGCCCGCTCCCCCGCCGCCCGCTCGCCCGGCGCCGCCGACCGCGCCCACCACCGCCCCGCCGCGGCCGTCGTCGCGCACCGTCAGCCGGACCCGGCCGTCGGACTCGGTGGCGGACAGTTCGGCCGAGCGGGCGCCGCTGTGCTTGGCGACGTTGGTGAGCAGTTCGGCCGCGCAGTAGTAGACGGCCTCCTCCACGGCCGGGTCCGGCCGCTCGCGCAGGTCGAGGCGGACGGTGACCGGGACGGGCGAGGTGGCCGTCAGCCCGGGCAGGGCCTCGGCCAGGCCGCCGTCCAGGGCGACCGGGTGGATGCCCGCGGTGAGCCGGCGCAGCCCGGCGATGGTCTCGTCGGTCTGGCCGCGGGCCCGGCCGACCAGGGCACGCAGGCGGGCCACGTCGGGGACGGGCGCGGCCCCGGCCGTCGTGTCCCGAGCCGTCGCGGCACCGGCCACCGCGCCGTCCCCCACCGCGCCGTCCCCCACCGCGCCGTCCGCCAGCACGTCGTCCGCCAGCACGTCGTCCGCCAGCGAGAGGGTGATCGCGAGGGCGACCAGCTGGGCCTGGGTGCCGTCGTGGAGGTCGCGCTCCAGGCGGCGCAACCGGTCGGCGTTGGCGGCGAGGAGCGTGGCGCGGGCGGCCTCCAGGGTACGGACGCGCCGCTGGGCACGGGCCGGGCCGAGCAGGTGCCCGGCCAGGCTCCGGTTGGCCGCGCCGAGCGCGCGGTTCGCCCCCGGCAACGCCGCCAGGACGGCCAGGCCGAGCAGGACGGCGGCCGCGTCCAGCCAGCCGGCCGGCTGGTCCCCCGGTTCCAGCAGGCGGACCCAGAGCGGGAAGCCGACCAGCCAGCCGCACCCGAGCGGCAGGGCGACGGCGGCGGCGAAGCCCAGCAGCCCGAGCGGGAGGCGGAGCAGCAGGTAGAGCAGCGACCGCCAGGCGACCGGGTCGGTCAGCACGGCGCGACCACGGGCGAACACGCCCGCGGGCCGCGGCAGCGGGGGCGGTGGTTCGACCCGCTCCCCCAGCAGCCGCCCCACCAGCCGCCGGTGGAGTGCGCCGAGGCCGCGGGCGCCGGCCAGCGCGGCGACCACGAACGGCAGGCCGAGGACGGTGAGCGAGAGCAGCGTGCCGGCGTACAGGACCGCCAGCGCGTAGGCGCCGCCGAGGACGGCCGGCACCAGGCCCGCGACGGCGAAGAGCAGCTCGCCGCCGCGGACCTGGAGGAAGTACCGCCGCACTCCGGACGGCCGGTCAGCCACGCTCGCCGCCGGCCGACTCCACCGCCGGCCCGGCGGTCGCCCGCAGGCCGGTGCCCAGGATGCCCGGCACGGTCAGCGCGGCCGCGCCGGCCGCGATCCAGCCGCAGGCGGCCAGCGGGACGGCCGGCACGGCGGTCCCGGAGACGGCCGTGCTGAAGGCGGCCGAGGCGGCACCGGCGACCACCGCGCCCAGCAGTACGCCGACGGCCGTGGTCAGCCCGGCCTCGACGGTGAGCATCCGCAGCAGCTGACGCCGGGTCGCACCGACCAGCCGGAGCAGCGCGAACTCGCGGCGGCGGTCCGCGGTCAGGGCGACCAGCGTGTTGACGATGGAGACGGCGGCGAAGCAGACCAGCATCGCCAGCTCCGCCTGCCGCAGCCAGACGTCGCTCGCGGAGGTCACGGACGTCGCGGAGGCGGCGGCAGCCGTGGTGGCGGTGGCGGCGGTGGCCGCGTGCTCGGCGGTGCTTGTCATGATCGCCATGGTGCCCGAGAGACCGACCAGGAGCGCAACCGGCACCACGGCGGAGGAGAGCCGGTGCGCGTAACCCCGCAGATTGGCGTCGGCCAGCCACCCCGAGCGGGGCCCCGCCAGCCGCACCGGAAGACCGAGCACGGCGACGAGCACGCGGGCGGCGAGCGGCCCCAGCAGCGCGACGGCCACCAGCAGGACGAGTGAGCCGAGCAGCGCCGCCTGCCCGGCCTTGTCGAGCTGGTCGGCCGGCCGGGTCGCCGCCAGCCGGACCAGCAGCACGCCGCCGGTGAGCGCGCCGACGCCCGCGAGCAGGCGCAGCACACCGGTCCGCGCGTGCTCGGTGGTGACCGCGGTGAGCGCGGCGGCCGGGGGGATCCGGGTGATCCGGCGCGCCGCGACGGCGGCGGCCGCCAGCCCCACCAGCAGGGCGGCGGCGAGCGCGACCAGCATCGGCAGCGGCGTGCCCGGCACCCGCACGGCGGGGGCGGCCATGTCCCGCGCCTGCAGGGCGGCGAGGAAGCGACGGGCGGCGAGGGCGCCGACCGCCCAGCCGGGCCCGGCCGCGAGCAGCGTGGTCGCGACCACCTGGCCGCGCACCAGCCGCCGGACCTGCCGGGGCGTCGCGGCGACGGTCCGCAGCAGGGCCAGCTCCCGGTGCTGCTGGCGCAGGGCGAAGCCCAGCGCGTTGACCACCACGAAGAAGGCCACCAGCACGGCGATCTCGCCGAACGCGCCCGCGATCACCATCAGCCCCGGCCCGGCCGGCGCCCGGCGCGCGGCGGCGGGGGCGGTCACCTCGGCGGCGAACAGCGAGCCGAAGAGGGTCAGCGTGGCGACGGCGAGGAACAGCGCCACGGCCAGTCCCGCGAACGCGGCCGGACGGCGCCGTAGTTGGCCGAGCGTCAGTGCGGGCACCGGCCCGGCGGCCCGGAGGGTAGGGAACGCCATCACGCCCACCCGCCCCACCACGCGCACCGCGCGGCCGAGGGCCGCGGCAGCGGGCCGGGCCCGCCGAGCGGCGACGCGCCGCCGAGCACCAACCGGCCGGCGACCGCCCACCGGCCGCCGAGTGCCAACGGGCCGCCGACCGCCCACCGGCCGGCGACCTGACGAGGACACCTCCGCACCCCGCTCACCCGCCCAGCCGGCTCAGCCGCTCGGCGACCAGCGCCGCCGTCGGCCGGGCCAGTTCGTCGACCAGCAGGCCGTCCGCGAGCAGCAGGACGCGGTCCGCGTAACCGGCCGCGACCGGGTCGTGGGTGACCATCACGCAGGTCTGCCCGTCCCGGTCCACGCCGGTGCGCAGCAGGTCGAGGATCTCGTGGCCGGTGGCGCGGTCGAGCGCGCCGGTGGGTTCGTCGGCGAAGAGCACGTCGGGGCGGGTGACCAACGCGCGGGCGATCGCGACGCGCTGCTGCTGGCCGCCGGAGAGCTGCCCCGGCCGGTGGTGTTCGCGCCCGGCCAGGCCGACCCGGGCGAGGGCCTCCCGGACGGCCGCCCGGTCGGGGCGGGCGCCGGCCAGGCGGCCGGGGAGTTCGACGTTCTGGGCGACGGTCATCGCGGGCATCAGGTTGAACGCCTGGAACACGAAGCCGACCCGGCTGCGCCGCAGTTCGGCCAGCCTGCGCTCGGGCAGCCGGGAGACGTCGGTGGCGCCCCAGCGGACGGTGCCGCGGGTGGGGCGGTCGAGGCCGGCCAGGCAGTGCAGCAGGGTGGTCTTGCCGGAGCCGGAGGGGCCCATCACCGCGGTGAAGGTGCCGGGCGCGAACGCCACCGTCACCCCGCGCAGTGCCCGTACGGCGGCGGCGCCGCGTCCGTACTCCCGGTGCAGCCCGTCGGCCCGCGCGGCGGGTTCCACGGCCGCCGCCGGGGCCACGCCGGTCGCCCGGTCCGTGGCCGTCGTCCATGTCGTCTCGCTCATGCCTCCATGCTGGTCGGGCCGGGCGCGCCGATCGATCGTGCCCACCCCCGAATCAGGGGTTCGGAAAACCGAACCTCCCGGCCGGCCGGGGCAGGGGCAGGGGCAGGCAGGGGCCGGGGCAGCGGCAGCCGTAGCGGCAGGACTGCCGAGGTGGCGTGCGCTCGCCCCCTCTCCGCAGGCGGCACCCCGGGCCGAGCGGCGGGTCGCCACCCTCGCGGAGCGGACGGCACGGTAGGAATGACACCCGGGGGCCGGTCCGAGGCGGAGATGCGAGCGCGATGAACCAGCGAGTGGCCGAACAACTCCACGCCCTGCGCAGCGAGTTGACCAGGAACGACGAGCCGCCCGCGCTGGTCGCCGCGGTCGCGGACGGCCGCGCGCCGCTCGGTGTGCTCGCCGAGCTGGCCGCGCAGCAGCAGCGGATCATCGGCTCCGACCGCCGCAGCCTGCTGCTGCTCGCCACGCGCTGCGCCGACCGGCCCCTGGGCGCCTGGTTCGCCACGCTCGCCGAGGGCGAGAGCGCTGCCCTGCGCACCCTGCCGGCCCTCGGCGCCGCGTGCGGCCTCGCCCCGGGCGAGGCCGCCGCCCGCCCCCCGCTGCCCGGCTGCCAGGCCTACCCCGCCTACCTCGCCTGGCTCGCCCTCAACGGCCGGCCCGCCGCCGTCGTGGCCGCGCTCGTCGCCAACTTCACCGCGTGGGGCGGCTACTGCGCCGCCATCGGCACCGGCCTGCGCCGCCACTACGCCTTCTCCGAGGAGGCCTGTGCCTTCTTCGACTTCTTCGCCCAGCCGGCCACCGGGCCGGAACAGCGGGCCGCCGAGGCGCTCGGTCCGGAGGCCGCCGCCACCGGCCTGGACGAGGGCGCCCTCGCCGCCGCCCGCGAGTACGGCACCCTCCTCCAGGCCTACGAGGCGCTGTTCTGGGAGACCCTCGCCGCCCGGCCGGTCCGCTGATTGGATGGGCGGCATGGATAACACCCAGTTCATAGACGCGCCGTGGGGCATCTCCGTGTTCGGCGCGGCCGACGTTTCCACGACCCCGGACCTGGCCCGGATGAAGGTCCGGATCAGGGAGACCCGCCCGAAGCCGGCCGAGGCGTTCGAGGTCACCCGCGCCGCGGTCGGCCGGGTCCGGGAGGCCCTGCGCCGTCACGGCGTACCGGACGCCGCGGTCTCCACCTCGCGGCTCGGGCTGGAGTCCGAGTGGGACTACGGCGGCCGCGAGCAGCGGTTCGTCGGCTACCGGTGCACCGCCGCCTTCGTCATCGAGCTGCGCGAACTCGACGCGCTGGAGCAGGTGCTGGTGGACGTCGTGGAGGCCGGCGCCAACCACGTGGACGGTGTCGAGTTCGACGTCAGCACCAAGCGCGAGCTTCGCGCCGAGGCCCGCCGCGCCGCCGTCGCGGCCGCCCGGGAGAAGGCGGAGCTGTACGCGGAGGCCGCCGGGGTGCGGCTCGGTGCGGTCGTGCACATCCAGGACGTGGACTCCGAGCAGCTGAGCACCCACTACCGGGGACACGGCCGCGGCGGCGGCTCCGGCGAGGGCGACCTCACCCCGGGCGCCATCCGGGTCTCGGCCGGCGTGCTGCTCGGCCTCGCGCTGATCAGCGGCTGACCCGGACGGCGCGACCGCGCCCGGCATTCCCGACGGCGCCCGGCAGTGCGCGACGGCGCCCGGCAGTACGCGACGGCCCCCGGCGGTCGCGGATCACCGGCCGCCGTCGTCGTTCCCGGGCCGCGCCCGGGCCCGCCGGCGCGACGGCCGGTGCGACGGCCGGTGCGCGTCCTCAGCCGCGGTACTGGACGACGATCTTCGTGAACTCGTACGGCGACTGCGCGACGCCGCTGCAGGCGTCCGCTTCCGTGCCGGAGCCGCAGGCGCGGTCCCGGTTGACCGACCAGAAGGCGAACCGGGCGAGGTGGTGCTGCTTCGCGTAGCCGAGGATGGTGCGGAAGTCCGCGGTGGTGACGGTCTCGCCGGCCTCGTCGGTCCTGCCGTTCATCGAGGAGACGCCGATGTGCCGGTAGGCGGCGTCGTCGCCGTAGCCGTAGGCGCTCTTGACGGCCGCCTTCAGGCCGTCCAGCGCGCTGACCGTGGCCTGGCCCATGGTGCCGCTGTGACCGCCGAAGTCGAACGGCATGACCACCCAGCCGTCGTTGGCCAGGCCGGCCGCCGCACCCCGCTTGATGAGGTCCTTGCCGTTGGCGTCCGGGCCGGTCGGGGTGGTGCCCATGGTGACGTAGGTGACGATGCCCGGGTTCCGCGTCTTGACGATCTTCAGTGCGTCGACCACCCGCTGACGGACCGTCGCGTTGGAGAACTCGGTGTTCTCGATGTCGACGTCCAGCGCCTTCAGCCTGTACGCGTCGATCACCTTCTGGTACGCGCCGGCCAGCGCGCTCGCGCTGGAGCACTTCTCGCCCAGCTTGTTGCCGCTCCAGCCGCCCATCGAGACCATCACGTCGCCGCCGGCCGCCCGGATCGACCTGATCGCGGCCTCGTCGGAGCCGCCGGCGAGCGGCCGGCTGCCGTCCCACTTCGGGTCGCAGCCGCCGTCGGACAGGACGAACGCCAGGGTGAACCACGTGACCCCGGTCGCCCTCATCACGTCCACGGGCTTCTGCGGGCTGCCCCAGCCGAGGTACTCGTACGGCGCGGCGGCCATCCCGGGCACGACCGCGGCCGCGGTCGGGGCCGCCTCCGCGGTGGTCACGGGGGCCAGCAGGAGCGCGGCGGGGCCGAGGGCGGCGGCCAGCACCGGGGCGAGGGTACGGACTGCGGTGGACTTGCGCATGCCAACTCGCTTTCGTCGAACCACCGCACACGATGACGGTGGGTCAAGGGGAGGCGGCAGCCGTCCCGTTGGGACGGCAGTGGCCACGGCGGACGTCTCACAGAATCGCGGCGCGGGACCTCCGGGGTCAATGACTTTCGTTAGGAAAGTTTCCCAATGGTTCAGCCCGGAGCGGCACCGCCGGCATCGCCGGACCGGGTAGTGCCGAGCCGAGCCGAGGAGGCGTTTCCGTAGCCGTCCGCTCGCTTCCACCGGTGCGACCAGGTCGCCGCCGACGGCGTCGTCGCGGACCTGGACATCCACAACGGCTCGGACACCGGCGGGTCCATGGACACCGACGCCCACTGGCCCGGATGCCGACCGCCGCCCGGAGGGACGCATCGTCAGGTGCCGCCGCCGGGCTTCGGGACCGGCCGTGCGGCTCACCCGCGGGGGTGGAATCCGGCGGCCAGTGGGCGCAGCGCGGCCGGGCCGACGGCGTCCGCCGGGGCGGGTCGCCCGAAGCTGTTGGGCGGACGCCCCCGGGGCAGGGCGCTCGTCAGGCGATGGCCCGGGGCGGGCGGGTGCGTGGGGTACCCGCGAGAGACACCGCCGCCGTGATGGTCACCGGACGCTGCGGCCGGCTGCGTGACGATGAGAGGCAGGGTGGGCCACATGTCCATGCCGCTGTCCAGTTCCGGTCGGCGACCGGGGTCCGGTCGGACCGTGGAACACCGACGCCGGTCGCCGGCCGGCCGGGCCGGGGTGGTGGCAGCCGCCGGCCTGGTGCTCGCGTTGTCGCTTCCCGCCGTGGCCGTCGCCGCACCGGGCGACTTGGATCCCACCTTCGGCACGGGCGGCAGGGTGACCACCGACTTCGGCGGCGGCGAGGACGACGCCGACGCCGTGGCCGTGCAGAGCGACGGCAAGATCGTCGCCGTGGGTTACGCGGGCGCGTTCGGCGACTTCGCGCTGGCCCGCTACAACCCCGACGGCAGCCTCGACAGCGGTTTCGGCACCGGCGGCAGGGTGACCACCGACTTCAACGGGGGCAGCGACGGGGCCCGCGGGGTGGCGATCCAGTCCGACGGCAAGATCGTCGTGGTCGGCCACAGCGAGGTGCCCGACGGCGGCGTCGGCTGGTTCTCGCTGGTCCGTTACAACACCAACGGCAGCCTGGACTCCGGCTTCGGCACCGGCGGCAAGGTGGTCGTGGACTTCGGCACCGGCGGTGCCGACGACGCGTTCGGGGTGGCGGTGCAGTCGGACGGCAAGATCGTCGCCGCCGGCCTGTCGGGCGGCGACTTCGCGCTGGCCCGGCTCAACACCAACGGCAGCCCGGACACCGGCTTCGGCACCGGCGGCAAGGTGACCACCGACTTCGCCGGCGGGGCCGACGCCGCCCGGGGGCTGGCGCTGCAGTCCGACGGGAAGACCGTCGCCGTCGGCTACACCGGGAACAGCACCGGCAACTACGACTTCGCCCTGGCCCGCTACAACACCGACGGCAGCCCGGACACGAGCTTCAGCAGCGACGGCAAGGTGGCCACCACCTTCGGCGGCGTCGACTTCGGGCACGCGGTGGCCATCCAACCCGACGGCCGCATCGTCGCCGCCGGTTACACGGGCAGCGACTTCGCGATCGCCCGCTACAACACCAGCGGCAACCTGGACGGCAGCTTCGACACCGACGGCAAGGTCACCACCGACTTCGGCGGCAGCGAGGTCGCGTACGGCGTGGCGGTCCAGTCGGACGGCCGGATCGTCGTCGTCGGGGACTCCGCGTCGGGCGGTGCCAGTGACTTCGCGCTCGCCCGCTACAACCCCGACGGCAGCCTCGACACCGGCTTCAGCGGCGACGGCAAGGTGACCACCGACTTCGGCGGGGGCTTCGACCAGGCCCTCGGCGTGGCGTTGCAGTCGGACGGCAGGATCGTCGCCGCCGGCTACGGCGGGCCGGGCGTCGACTTCGCGCTGGCCCGGTACGACGGCGGCGCCGGGGCCCCGGCCGTCGACCTGTCGGTGACCAAGTCCGGCCCGACCACCGTCACCGCGGGCGCGCAGGCCTCCTACACCGTGACGGTCACCAACAACAGCACCACGGCCGCCACGGGTGTGACGCTGGCGGACAGCCTCAGCGGACCGGCCACCGTGGTCTCCGCCACGCCCGGCCAGGGCACCTGCACCACCACCGCCACCAGCGCCAACTGCAGCCTCGGCACCCTCGCCGCCGGCGCCGGCACCACGATCACGGTCACCGTCGGAACCACCGCCGCCGGCACGGTCTCCGACACCGCCACCGTCAGCGCCGCCCAGTCCGACCCCGCCCCCGGCAACAACACCGCCACCGCCACCACCACCGTCAACGCCCCGGCCGGTGTGGACCTGTCGGTGGCCAAGAGCGGGCCGACCACCACCAGCATCGGCGACACCCCCTCCTACACGGTGACGGTCACCAACCGGAGCACCGCGCCGGCCACGGGCGTGACGCTCGCGGACACCGTCGGCGGACCGGCCAACCTGGTCTCCGCCACGCCCGGCCAGGGCACCTGCACCACCACCCCCACCAGCGCCAACTGCAGCCTCGGCACCCTCGCCGCCGGCGCCGGCACCACGATCACGGTCGTCCTCGAACCCCGCGCCACCGGCACCGTCTCCGACACCGCCACCGTCAGCGCCGCCCAGTCCGACCCCGTCCCCGGCAACAACACCGCCACCGCCACCACCACGGTGAACAACGCCCACGGCTGCACGATCGTCGGCACCCCCAACGCCGACAACCTCGTCGGCACCGCCGGCAACGACGTCATCTGCGCCCTCGGCGGCAACGACACGATCAGCGCGGGCAGCGGCACCGACACCGTCTACGCCGGATCCGGGGACGACATGGCGGACGGCGGCTACGGCAACGACACTCTCTTCGGCGGGCTCGGGAACGACCGGCTGAACGGCAGCTTCGGCAACGACTCGCTCAACGGCGGGCCCGGCAACGACACCCTGAACGGCGGCCCCGGCTTCGACAGTTGCACCACCACCCCCGGCGACACCCTCATCAGCTGCCCGTGACACCCCCGGCTGCCCCCGCGCGGGCGGGGGCAGCCGGCCCCGGAGGCCGCCTCCCGGTTCGGCCGCCCGCCCACACCGTCCGTCAACCGTCGGGGCCCCCTTCGGCGACCGGCGATCAGAGCACCAGGGTGCGCCAGCCCTGGGTGATCTGGTCCTGAAGGGCCCCCGGGGCGGGGTGGGCGGTCAGCAGTTCCAGCAGGGCCGCGCCGTCGGCGGGGCGGCCCGCCGGGTCGGCGGTGAGCGCACGCGCCACGACGGCGGCCAGCGCGGGGTCCAGCGCCCGGACCGCCGCGAGCGCCGTGGGCTCGGGGCCGGTGTCGACGATCCGCCGGATCACCGCGCCGGTACTGGTCGCGGCGAACGGGCTGGCGCCGTACGCGGCGCAGACCACGCAGCAGGCCCAGGCCCAGACGTCGGCGGCCGTGCCCACCCGCTCGTCGCCGAACTGCTCGGGCGCCATGTAGGTGAGGGTGCCCGGCCCGCCGCCCGCCATGGTGAGCCTGGTGCCGTCCACCAGCGCGGCGATGCCGAAGTCGAGCAGGCGCGGCCCGGCGGTGGTCAGCATGATGTTGGCGGGTTTGAGGTCCCGGTGGATCAGCCCGAGCCGGTGCACCCCGGACAGGGCCACCGCCAGCGCGAGTGCCAGGGCCCGCAGCGCCTCGGGCGAGCGGATCGGGCCCTGCTCCCGCAGATGGGCGTCCAGGGGCCGGCCGTCCAGCAGTTCCATCACCAGGTACGGCCGTTGGCCGTCCACCCCGCCGTCGAGCACCCGGGCGGTGTAGGCGCCGGAGACCATGCCCAGCACCTCCGCCTCGCGCTCGAAGCGGCGCAGCAGCTCGGCGTCGTCCAGCAGTTCGAGGTTGATGGTCTTCAGCGCCACCTGGGTCGCCGCGCCCTCGCGCCGGGCCAGGTACACCGTGCCCATCCCACCGGAGCCGATCCGGCCCAGCAGGTGGTACCCGCCGATCGTCCGCGGCTCGCCCTGGTGCATCGGCTGGTGGGCGACGGTCGGGGCCGCCGTGACCGGCGCGGCGGGTGCGACCGGCGCGGCGGCGGGTGCGGCGGCCACAACGGGCGTGGCCGGGGCGGCGGGTGCGGCGGGTGCGGCCGGGGCCGCGGCCCCGGGCCCGGCCTGCGGCGGGAGGTACGCCGGGGACTGCGGGTGCGCGAGCGGGTGGACGGGCTGCGCCTGCGCCGCCGCGGCGGCGTCGAGCCGGTGTCGCCGGCGTCGGCCCCCGGCGGAGACCGCCCGGAACACCAGGACGACGGTAAGGATCAGGACGATCAGGGCCACCAGCGAGACCAGCTCCATGCGGCCACCCTAGGACGTCTCCGACGCTCCCCGCCAGGCGCGCGACGCTCCCCCGGAGTTCGGCCGGCCGGCGTCCGCCGGACGCCACGCGCCGTACGGGCGCAGGGCGTTCGGTGCGTGAAGCGGCCTCAGTCCGACCGCTCCCGCGCCGTGGTCCGCGGGCCGCGCCCGCGGCGCGGTCCGACGCCACGATGACCGAAAGGGCGTCATCCGCTCTGGCCACCACGTTTCCCCGGACCCGACCGGGCTGAGAAGCTGTCCCGGTCGGGATGCCGCCGGGCGTCCCTCGACCCCGGGGGAGGTCCCGTCGTGCGTGCCGGTGAACCGTCGTCGGAGCCCGGCCCCGCTCCCGTCGCCCGGCAAGCGCCGCCCTTCGACCGGGAGCTGCTCACGGTGCTGGCGGCCCTGGGCGAGCGGGCGAGGGAGCCGCTCACCCCGGAGAACCTCGCCGCCCGGCAGCAGCGGGACGCCACGGCCCGGCCCAGGCCGACGGTCGGGGACCTGCAGGCCGACGGCCGGTTCGAGGTCGCCGAACTGCGGGCACCGGGGGCCCCGGACGGGCCGGAGGTCACGCTCGTCAGCGCACGCCCCGCCGGGATCGCCGGGCCGCTCCCGGTGCTGTACTACCTGCACGGCGGCGGCATGGTCATGGGAAACGCCTGGTCCGTGCTCCCCCGGCTGCTGCGCGAATGGGCCCTCCCACTGCGGCTCGCCGTCCTCTCCGTCGAGTACCGGCTGGCGCCGCGGGCGCAGTACCCCGGCCCCGTGGAGGACTGCTACGCCGGCCTCGTCTGGGCGGCCGAGCACGCGGCCGGACTGGGCCTCGACGCGGACCGCATCCTGATCGGCGGGAAGAGCGCCGGAGGCGGGCTCGCCGCCGCGCTCGCCCTGCTGACCCGCGACCTCGGCGGGCCGGCGCCGATCGGCCAACTCCTCCTCAGCCCGATGCTCGACGACCGCAACGACACCTTCTCCAGCCACCAGCTGGCCGGCCACGACACCTGGGACCGCACCTCCAACGCGACCGCGTGGCGGGCCGCGCTCGGCGACCGGTACGGCGCCACCGACCTGCCGCCCTACGCGGCCCCCGCCCGCGCCACGGACCTGTCCGGCCTGCCCCCGGCCTACCTCGACGTCGGATCGGCCGAAACCTTCCGGGACGAGGCCGTGGCCTACGCCGACGCGATCTGGCGGGCCGGCGGCGAGGCCGAACTGCACGTCTGGCCCGGCGCGTTCCACGGCTTCGACACCCTCGCACCGCAGGCGGCCCTCAGCCAGGACGCCCGCGACGCCCGCACCCGCTGGCTCCGGCGGACCCTCGCCGGCACCGGCCACGTCCCTCCCGTCACTCCCCCCGGTCCCGCTTCGGACCTCTGAAGCCGACGGCCTCACCGCACCGGGCGGGCCGCCCGCGACCGCGCGGGCGGGTTCAGCCCCACCGTCATCCACCCGTCCGGTGGGCTCCGGTCGCGAGCCGGCCGGGCCCGGATCCGACACCACGGCCATCCGCAGACCGCGCCGGCCCAGCTCCTCCAGGGTGCCCACCACCTCGGGGAACGTCTCCAGGACCATCGCCGGGGGCACCTTCCGGCGCGGGTCGTCGCCGGGGCACCTCCCGGCGCGGGTCGGCAAGGAGCTCCGGTGTCGCGTCCGCACCGAGGCCACGAAGTGACACCCGGTGGTGGTCGTCGTGGTCGGGCGTCGACGGCGAGGCGACGAGGAAGCGGTCACCCACGGCGAAGGAGGCCGCGGAGGAGGCCGCGGACCGTTCCGTTCTGATCGCGGTCGAGGGCTCGGTGGGCGAGGGGTCGTGGGCGAGCACCGTCTGTCCAAAGTCCGCTCGCGGATTCCACCGGCCACCGATCGGCCGCCTCAGCACGCCGCCCCGAGCCGAAGCGGAGAGCCCGGAGTTCCTCGGGGGAAGACGGTCGCATCGTCACCCACCCGGTCCGACCGGCGGACCCCGCCGTCGATCCCCCCGCACCAGCCGCCGGGCGCGCACCGCGAACCGACCCGTCAGCCGGCGGCCACCGTCCGTCGCACGAAGACCTCGGGCCGGGCGATGTCCAGCGCCGTCGCGACGGCGCCGAGCAGGACGACCTCCTCCCCCAGTTCGCTCGGCGCGAGCCTGGGCCGCAACGGGGTGAGCCGGTGCAGGGCATGCTCCAGGGGCTCCATCAGCAGGTCGGCGCTGCTGCCGAGGCCGCCGCCGAGGACGACCAGATCCGGGTCCAGGACCGCCGACAGAACGGCGACGGCGTAGGCGAGTTGCCCGGCCTCGCGGTGGACGGCCTCGGTGGCGAGCGGATCGCCGGTACGGGCCGCGTCGAAGACCTGCTTGGCCGTCAGCGGGCCGGTCATGCCCAGCTCGCGCGCAGTCCGGACCACCGCGTCGGCCGCGGTGGCCTGCTCGATCGTGCCGCCCGGCTCGCCGTCGGGGCGGGGCGGCAGGGGCACGAGCCCGACCTCACCGGCTGCGCCGTGGGCGCCGGAGAGCAGTTCGCCGTCCTTCAGCACGCCGACGCCGAGGCCGGTGCCGATCAGCAGGTAGGCGAACATCCGGCTGCCCCGGCCGGCGCCCAGGGTGTACTCGCCGAGTGCGGCGAGGTTGGCGTCGTTGCCGACGGTGACGGCCGTCTCCAGCCCGTCCCCGATCCGGTCGAACAGACCGGGTCTGCCCCAGCCCGGCAGGCTGGTGGCGTAGCGGACGCCGCGCCGCTCCTCGTCCCAGACGCCGGGCGTGCCGATCACCGCGTGCACGATCTCGGCCGGCGCGAGCCCGGCCTCCGCCGTCGCCTCACGGGCCGCGGCCACCACGGCGTCGGCCACCGCGTTGGCGGTGCGGCCCTTGTTCGGGATGTCCCGGCGGGCGACGATCCGCCCCGCGAGGTCCGCCACGGCCACGCGCAGCCGGGCCCGGCCGATGTCCACGCCCAGCACGTGCCCGGCCGTCGGGTCCGGCTCGTACAACACCGCCGTCCGCCCGCGCTCGGGCACGAACCGCCCGGCCTCCCGCGCCAGCCCCGCCTGCTCCAGCGCCGCCAGGGCGGCGGACACGGTCGGCTTGGAGAGGCCGGTGTCCCGGGCCAACTGGGCCCGCGAGGAGGCCCCGCCGGTCCGCAGCAGTTCCAGCAGCAGCCACTCGTTGTTGCTGCGCAGCCGCTGCCGGTTCCACGGCTGCGCCGAGCCCCCACCCGGCGGAACGGTGCTCGGCAGGTGGCGGCTCATCGGTTCCTCCGGTCTCGGACACTGCGCGGCGGCCCGTGCTCAGGCCCCCGACAGTATGACCGCTCACCACCCCGCTCATCAGCCGTAATTCCGCCCCGCCACCACCCGGTGACCCAGCGCCTCCCCGCCGGCCGGCGGCGTGCCGTCCGCAGCCGCGGAACGCCGAGCGGATCACGGACCAGCGGTAGCCGTCCCGGCTCAGGCCACCCAGGAGCCCGTGAGGTTCTGGACGGCCGAGCCGTCGAGGTCGGCGAGCTTGGTGGCGACGAAGGCGCGGGCCCGGTCGGAGGTCTGGAGGCGGAACGGGGGGTGCTCGGCGGTGAGCGCGGCCGTGATCGTCTCGGCGGCCTCGGCCGAGGTCTGGGCGTCGGCGAAGGCGCCGCGGGTGCGCTCGACGTAGGCGGCGAGTGCGGGGGCGTAGGGGCCGGCGGCGGTGAGGAGGGCGGGCAGGTCGATGCCCTGGCTGGCGACGAACTCGCTGGCGACGGCGCCCGGTTCGACCACCGAGACGTGGACGCCGACGCCGGCGGCGACCGGGGCGAGCGACTCCATGAAGCCTTCGACGGCGAACTTGGCGGCGCAGTAGGCCTCGTTGAAGGGCTGGCCGATCACGCCGCCGACGCTGGTGACGGTGATGACGCGGCCGCCGCTCTCCCGCAGGTGCGGCAGCGCGGCCCGGGTCACCTCGACCACGCCGAAGAAGTTGACCTCCATGGTGGCGCGGACGGGGTCGAGGCCGCTCTGTTCGAGGGTGCCGACGTAACCGGCGCCGGCGTTGTTGACCACGGCGTCGAGCCGGCCGTACCGCGCGACGACCGAGGCCAGGCAGTCGGCGACGGAGGCCGGGTCGGTGACGTCGAGCCGGGCGACCTCGACGCGGTCGGTGACCCCGGCCTCGGCGGCGGCCGCGCGGAGCGCGTCGGAGCGCCCGAGGTCGCGCATGGTGGCGATGACCTGGTAGCCGGCACGGGCGGCGTCCACGGCGGCGGCGAGGCCGATGCCGGAGGAGGTGCCGGTGATGAGGACGGTGCGGGTGGTGCTCATGGAGGTGCTCCCGGAACGCTCGGCGTTTGTGTGCGTGCACACACACCATAGGCAATGCGTGCGCGCGCACGCAAACGGGTAGAGTTCTCGGCATGGCGCGCACCGACCTCACCCTGGGAGAACTGACCGCCCGCGACCACGCCTTCTACGGCCTGGTGTGGGCCGGCACCACCCTCAGCGCGCGCGTCGACCAGGCCCTGGCGAAGGCCCACGACCTGCCGCTGTCCTGGTTCGAGGTGATGCTCTGGCTGCACGGCCAGGAGGAACCGGTCGCCGCCTCCGACCTCGGCGCCAAGACGCTGCTCAGCCGCAGCCAGGTGTCCCGGGTGGCGGACTCGCTGCAGGCGCGCGGGCTGGTCGAGCGCGCGCCCTCCCCCACCGACGCCCGTTCGGTGCGGATCGCGCTCACCGCCGAGGGCCGCCGGCTCTTCGCCGCCGCCGACGCCACCCGTCGCGCCGCGCTCGCCGAGGTCTTCGACGACCGCCTGGACGACGCGGACATCGCGGCCCTGGAGGCGGTCTGGGCCAAGCTCAAGCAGCCGCCCGCCGGATCGAGAGCCTGACTCCGGAGCGGCGGGGCGAGGACATCGACGTCTCGCTCGACCGCCTCGCCGCCCGCACCTGCCCGCCACCGGCGAACCGGACGACCTGCTCGACGCCGTCCCGCACGTCCTCGCCCCGACCGGCCCGTCCGCCCCGGCGGCCGAGGACGACATCGCCGTCCTCGCCGCCCGCCCGCGGCCCCGCCCGGAGGGCGCGCCACCTGGGCCGGGGCTGCTCCGCCGAGACCGCCCCGCACACCCGCTCCTCCCGCTTCCGGCGCGGGTGCACCGTGCGCGCACGATCGCGGCCCCGCCGTCGGGCGGTCACCGGCACCGCACTACGCTGAACCGGGCCCGAACGATCCCGCCGGGCGGCCGTCCGGCCGCCGGAGCGGGGGTGGGGGTCGGGCCCGTAGCAGGAGAGATCTGGGGGGGGAAGAGCGATGTCCGGAGATCAGGGAACCGGCGGGTACGACGAGTACGCGGAGTACCGGCGCCACGCGGAACACCGGCCGCACGCCGAGTACGAGGAACACGCCGATGACGGGGAACCCGCCCGTTACGGCGAGCCCACCGAGTACGGGGAGCACGCCGAGTACGGGGAGCACGCCGAGTACGGGGAGCATATCCACGACGAGGAGCCCACCGAGCCCACCGCGTACGAGGAAGCCACCGCGTACGAGGAATCCACCACGTACGAGGAGCCTGCCGAGCAGGCGGACGCCCCGGCCCCGGCCCGGTCGCGGTCGCGCCGGGTCTGGCAGCTGGCCGTGGGTGCGGCCGTCGTCGGACTGCTGGCCGCCGGGGGGTACGGCGCGTACAACGTGGTGAACGCCGTGACGAACGGCTCCCCGGGGGACGGCGACCACGGGGACCACGCCGCCGCCGCGACGACGACGGCGGCGGCGCAACAGCCGCCGACCGCCGAGCAGGCCGACGCGGTGGCGAAGGAGTTCCTGGCGGCCTGGAGCCGGGGGGACGTCGCCGCCGCGTCCGCCCTGACCGACCGTCAGGACACCGCCCGCACGGCCCTGACGGCGTTCCGCGAGGCGGTGCGGACGCGCTCGTTCACACTGACCGGGACGGGCCCGGCGCCCACCGCCACGCCGAGCGAGCCGGCGCTCGGCTTCCGGGCGAAGGCGGAGTTCGAGGGCTCGGCCGGCGCCTGGGAGTACGACGGCGCGCTGAGCGTGGTGCGGGCGTCGGACGGGCGGACGGTCGTGCGCTGGTCGCCGAACGTCATCCACCCGCACCTGGACGCGGGCGAGACGATCGGCGTCCGGGCACTGCCCAACCCGGTGGTGAAGCCGACCGACCGCAACGGGAAGCCGCTCGACGCGTTCCCGTCGCTCCGGACGGTCCTGGCCAAGATCACGCCGGCCGACGGCTCGTCCGTGGTCACCGGGCAGGCCGTGGTGATCTCCGACGGCAGCGGGAAGCCGCCGGAGCAGTTGTTCGTCCTCACCCCGCCGAGCGCGCCGGAGATCCGGCTCACGCTGGACGCCGACCTCCAGCAGGCCGCCGAGGAGGCGGTGAAGCAGCAGGCGGCGGGCGGCAAGCCGGCCTCGCTGGTCGCCATCCAGCCGAGCACCGGCCACATCCTCGCGATCGCGTACGCGGACGACAAGTTCAACCGCGCCCTCGGGGGCGGGCAGCCGCCGGGCTCCACCATGAAGGTGATCACCTCGGCGGCCCTGCTGGAGGCCGGGTTGCGCCCGGACACGGCGGCGCCGTGCAAGGACACCACCAACTCCCCGCGGGCCTGGCACAACGACGAGCGCGGGGACTTCCCCGACTACACCCTCATCGACGACTTCACGCACTCCTGCAACACCGGCTTCATCGACAAGGGCCTGGAGAAGCTGCAGCTCGGGACGCTGCCGAGTGTCGCCCGCAACCAGTTCGGCCTCGGGCTGGAGTGGCACATCGGCGTCGAGAGCCGGGACGCCACGATCCCGGTGCCGAAGAGCAGGGACGAGGCGGCCGCCGAGTACATCGGTCAGGGCCAGATCCAGGTGAACTCGCTGGCGATGGCCTCGGTGGCGGCCACCGTGCAGAGCGGAACGTTCCGCCAGCCCGTGCTGCGGGAGGACGCCAAGCGGGTCACCGCCCCCGAGAAGCTGCCGGCGGGTGTCGCGCAGGACCTGCGGGACATGATGGCGAAGACGGCCACCCAGGGCACCGCGCAGCGGCCGATGGCCGGGCTGAGCGGCCAGATCGGCGCCAAGACCGGCACCGTGGAGGCCGGTGCGGGCAAGGACACCAACAGCTGGTTCATCGCCTACCGCGGCGATCTCGCGGTGGCGGCCGAGGTGGAGGGCGGCGGCCACGGCAACAGCGCGGCCGGGGTGGCCGCCGCCCAGGTGCTGAAGGCCGGCGGCAAGGGCTGACGGCCGCCACCCGGGCACCGGGCCGCTGCCGCACACCCCTGTGCCGCGGCGGCCCGGTCGGGCGTTCGATCCGAACGTCCGGTGTCAGACCTTGGCCAAGGCCTGCTCCAGGTCCGCCCACAGGTCCTCCGGGTGCTCGACGCCCACCGCGACGCGGACCGTGCCGGGGCCGATGCCGGCGGCGGCCAGTTCGGCGTCGGAGAGCTGGCGGTGCGAGGTGCTGGCCGGATGCAGGACGAGGGTCTGCACGCCGCCGAGGGACGGCGCGAGCGAGGCGAGCCTGACCGACTCGGTGAGGGTGCGGGCCGCCTCCCGGCCGCCGGCCAGGTCGAAGGCGAGCACGCCGCCCTGCCCCTCGGGCAGCAGCCGGCGGGCCAGCTCGTGGTCGGGGTGGCCGGGCAGGCCGGGGTAGTGGACGGCGGCGACGGCCGGGTGGGCGGCGAGCCGGCCGGCCAGGTCGAGCGCGGTGTCGCTGTGCCGGCGCATCCGCAGCGCCAGCGTCTGCATCCCGCGCAGCGTCAGCCACGCCGCGTACGGGTCGGCCGAGGCGCCCAGCTCGGTGGCGTACTGCCAGACCGTGCGGTGCAGTTCGGCATCGGCGAAGACGGCGACGCCGGCCAGCACGTCGCCGTGCCCGCCGAGGTACTTGGTGGCGGAGTGGATCACGATGTCGGCGCCGTGCTCGACGGGCCGGCAGAGCAGCGGGCTGGCGAAGGTGTTGTCCACCACGCCGACCACCCCCGCCTCCCGAGCGACGGCCAGCAGGGCCGGCAGGTCGGTGACCCGGGTGGTCGGGTTGGAGATCGTCTCCAGGTGCAGCAGCCGGGTGTTGGGGCGCAGCGCGGCCCGCACCTCGTCGGGGTCGTCACCGCGGACGTGGGTGACCGCGACGCCCCAGCGCCGGGAGAGGTCGGCGAGCATCGCGAAGGTGCCGCCGTACAGGCTCCGCTGCGCGATCACGTGGTCGCCGGAGCGCAGCAGGGCGAGCAGGACGGTGTTGATCGCGCCCATGCCGGAGGCGGTGGCGATCGCGCCCGCGCCGCCCTCCAGCCCGGCCACCGCGGTCTCCAGCGAACGGACCGTCGGGTTGCCGAAGCGGTTGTAGAAGAAGGCCTGGTCCGGGCCGGTGAAGGCGCCGACCAGCGCGTCGGAGTCCGCGAAGGCGAACAGGTGGCCCTGGTGGAGCGGCACCCCCAGCGGGCGGCTGCCCGCCACCTCCTGGACGGGCGGGTGGACGGTCCGGCTCTCGGGGCGCAGCGCGCGGTGGAAGTCGCTCATGCCGACCATCCTCGGTCGCCCGGCGGGTGGCGACCAGGGCCAATCCTGGTCAAGTGGCCTGCTCTCCGGGCTGCTTGACCCGCCGTCACCCCGCTCAGAGCCCCCCGGCCGGCAGCAGCACCATCCGGGCCGGGTCGTACGGCTCCCAGCGGGCCGGGCGGCCGCTCCGCGCGACCCGCAGCCGGCACCAGCGCGTTCCGACCCCGTCGTGCCACCAGCCGCTGATCCGGCCGAGCGCCCAGCTGCCGTCGCCGAAGTGCACCTCGACCGGCTGGTACACCCACTCGACGTCCGCTTCCGCGACCGCCGGGCCGTCGCCGTGCCCGCCGCCCCGCACCGGACCTCGCCGACTCTCCACCACGGTTCCGCCTCCCGTTTCCGGATCCGGCCGCGGACTCCCGGGCAGGGAACGGCCACGCGACCGGACGTACAGCTCACCCGCCCGACTCTACAGCCGTGTAGAGCACCAGGGGCCGGAACCGCGCACCACGCGCACCACACCATGCCCGCCGCCGACGCCGCGGCGAGAAGGCGTCGCGGCGGTGCGGCGTCGCTCCGCTGGCCGTGGTGCGGGGCGTCCGTGTCATGCGGGCATCCGTGTCACACCAGTGCCGCGCCGCCGTCGATCGCGAGCGTGGTGCCGGTGACGTAGCCGTTGGACAAGGCGAAGAGATAGGCCGCCGCGGCTTCCTCGGCGGTGCCGACACGCCGCGTGAGCAGGTCGGACCCGGCGCCCTGGAGGAAGGCCTCCGGGTCCGGGACGCTGCCCTCCCACAGCTCGGTACGGATCACGCCGGGCTGGATGACGTTGACGCGCAGCGGGGCGAGTTCCACGGCGAGTGCCCGGGACAGCGCCTCGATGCCGCCGGTGATGCCCGCCGTGAGCGCGGTTCCGGGCAGGGGGCGGATCGCGAGGACGCCGGAGCTGAAAGTGATCGAGCCGCCGTCGCGCAGTCGCGGTGCGGCGTACTTGGCGGAGAGGAACGCGCCCCAGAACCGGCGCTCGAAGACGGCCCTGGCCTCCTGCGGGGTGGTGTCGACCAACGGCTTGATCAGCAGGGATTCGCCCGCGGTGTAGACGAGGTGGTCGAACTCCCCGACCAGCTCGAAGAACGCGGCGATGGCGTTGCCGTCGGCGACGTCCAGGCGGTGGCCTTCGGCCGGCTCGCCCAACCGCTTCGTCGCGGCGTCCACGCGGTCCTGACTGCTGGAGGCGACCACGACGGCCGCGCCGGCCGCCGCGGCCTGTCGGGCCACGGCGAAGCCGATGCCGGAGGTTCCACCGATGATCACGATCTTCTTGCCGGCCAGAGACATGGGATCCGTTCCTTCGTCGATGCGGTGCCGGGGTTTCGGCAACCGCCATGGCAAGAAACATACGCCTCCCCATCGAGACGGTGAATGCCTGAAGATCCCGATTCCCTGTCATATCGTCTCGCCGTACCGGCACTAGAGTGGTGCCATGGACATCCTGAGCGACACCCTCGAAGTCCTGCGCACGGGACGCCCGATGGTGACTCGCACCGACGCGCACGCCCCGTGGGCCCTGACGTTCCAACCCGTCTCCGGAGCCGGATTCCACGTGGTCGTGGAAGGGCACTGCCACCTGCTGCCACCGCGCGGCCAACCGCTCGCGCTCGGACCCGGCGACATCGTGTTCCTGCGGCGCGGCAGCGGACACACCCTGGGCGACGTGCCGGACCGCGATCCGGTGGACTTCGTACCGGAGCGCGTGGACCGTTCCTCGCCGATCGGCCAGGTCACCGTGGACGGACCGGGGCCGCGCACGGTGCTGGTGTGCGGCGCGTACGCGATCGACGTCGATCGCCCGCATCCGCTGTTCAGCGATCTACCGGAGGTCATCCACCTCCCCGCGGTTCCCGGCCGCCACCCGGTGCTGCGCTCGGCGGTCGATCAGCTCTGCGCCGAGTTCCACGCGCCGCAGCCGGGCTCGGACGCGGTCGTCACGGCGCTCGTCGATCTGCTGCTGCTGTACATCCTCCGGTCGTGGTACGCCGAACTGCCGAAGAAGCGGACCCGGGGTTGGGCGGCCGCGCTGACCGACCCGGCAGTGGCCCCGGCCCTGAAGGCGATCCACGACGATCCCGGCCACCCCTGGACCGTGGAGTCGCTGGGCGCCCGCGCCGGGCTGTCCCGCTCGGCGTTCGCCCGCCGCTTCGCCGAGGTGGTCGGCGAGCCGCCGTTGACCTACCTGACCAACTGGCGGATGGCCACCGCGGCGCGGCTGCTGCACCACTCGCCGACCCCGCTGAGCACGATCGCGCAGCACGCGGGGTACACGTCGGAGTTCGCCTTCGCCAAAGCCTTCAAACGACACTTCGGGTCGCCGCCGGGGGCCTACCGCAGGCAGGCCAGGACGGCAGGCGACGACCCGGGCGGAGACGACTGACGGTGGGGGCCGGGCCGCCGCTCACGTGGTGGCGAACCGCGGAGCTCTCGAAGCGGCGTGCCGGCGGACGTTTCACCGGCGGCGGTGGCGGAGGAGGACGAGCGGGAGGGCGCCGACGAGCGCGGCGGCCTCCGGGGCCGGCAGTTCCTCCAGGGCGGCCGGGCCGCCGCCCCGCGCGTGCTGGTCGTCGAGGCCCTTCCGGTCGAAGGTGCCGGGTACGGACAGGGCGGCCCAGTGCGAGACCGGCCAGGCGACGACGAAGGCGCGGCCGATCACGTTGTCCACCGGGACGAAGCCGCCGTCGGGCCCGTTGACGTGGAAGCGGGAGTCGCTGGAGTCGTTGCGGTGGTCGCCCATCACCCAGAGCCGGTCCTCGGGGACCTTCACCGTGCCGGCCGGCGCGTCGTCGCACGGGGTCGCCCCCGGGTAGAGGTAGGGCTCGTCCAGTGGGACGCCGTTCACCTTGACCGGGCTGCCGCTATTGCACTCGACGGTGTCGCCGCCGACCGCGATCACCCGCTTGATCAGGTCCTTCTCGTCCGCCGAGGGCATCAGCCCCACCACGCCGAGCGCCTTCGTGACGGCCCGGACGACGGAGTTGCCGGACTCCTGGGGCGCCGTCTCCAGCCAGCCGCCCGGGTCGCGGAAGACCACGACCTCGCCGCGCTCGGGCGTGGCGCCGAACCACGGCGTCAGCTTGTCGACCAGCACCCGGTCGCCCTTCTCCAGGGCGGGCTGCATCGACCCCGAGGGGATCGAGAAGGCCTGGACGAAGAAGGTCTTGACGGCGAGGGAGAGCAGCAGGGCGATCACCACCAGGATCGGCAGCTCCTGCCAGAACGGACGCTTCTTGCGCTCCGTCGTGCCGCTCTCCGCCGTCTCCCCGTTCTCCCCCGCCGCGTCGCCGGTCTTGTCCCCGGTCTTGTCCCCGGTCGCGTCCCCAGCCCTGTCCCCGGTCGCGTCCCCAGCCCTGTCCCCGGTCGCGTCCCCGGTCGTCGAACCGCCGTCACCGCCCGCGCGTTCGTCGCTGAGCGCGACGTCGCCGCCCCGGCCCGCCGCGCCGCCCGGGGCCGCCGCCTCGCCCGCCGCGCCGGTCTCCGCGGTGTTCTCGCCACTCATCCCTGGGCCCCTCCGAACGGCCTGGCGGGGCCCGGCCGTGGGCCCCGTTGTCAGCTAACGAACGGAGGTTCCCGGCCGCGCCCGGACGTGCATCCGCTCGCCCTGGGCCCCGAACAGGCTGAGGAACTCGACCGCGTTCGGGCCCGCGTTGCCGAAGGCGTGCGGGATCCGGGTGTCGAACTCGGCGGCCTCGCCCGCGGTGAGGACGAGGTCCTGCGTGCCGAGCACCAGGCGCAGCCGGCCCGCCAGCACGTAGACCCACTCGTGGCCCTCGTGCACCCTGGTCTCCAGTTCGGGGCCGGAGCGGAAGCCCGGGGGCATGATCTGCTTGTAGGCGTGCAGCCCGCCGAGGTGGCGGGTGAGCGGGACGAAGGTCTGGCCGCCCCGGGTGAACGGCCGGGCGTGGACCCGGGGATCGCCGGTGGCCGGTGCGCCGACCAGTTCGTCCAACGGCACCCGGTACTCCCGGGCCAGCGGGAGCAGCAGTTCCAGGGTGGGCTTGCGCTGCCCGGACTCCAGGCGGGACAGCGTGCTGAGGGAGATGCCGGTGGCCTCGCTCAGCCGGGCCAGGGTGGTTCCCCGCTCCCGCCGCAACGCGCGCAACCGAGGTCCCACCGCGTCCAGGACGGTGGTGAGCTCGTCGCCGGGCGAACCGGACGGGTCGGTCGCGTCGGCCGGGCCGGCCGGGCCGGTGACGGGTGCGGCGGGGCCGTCGGTGTGGCGGCCGGCGTGCGGGGGATGGGCCATGCCTCTATCTGCCGCTCCGGCAAGCGGCTTTGTCAAACGGGCACCACCCACCCGGCGGTCCGGCGGCTTCGTGGGCGGGCGGTGCCCGTCAGCGCGCCGACCCGACCTACCGGACCGGCCGAACCGGGCCACGGCCGGCGGCAGGACCGCCCTCGGCGGCAGGACCGGGCCACCGCCCGCCGCAGGACCGGGTCAGAGCCAGTCGCGGCGCTTGAACACCAGGTAGAGCCCGGTGCAGACGAGCGCCATCAGCGCGATCGCGAACGGGTAGCCGAACGCCCACTTCAGTTCGGGCATGTTCTCGAAGTTCATGCCGTAGACGGTGCCGATCAGGGTCGGGGCGAAGAGGATGGCCGCCCAGGAGGAGATCTTCTTGATCTCGTCGTTCTGCGCGTGCCCGGCCTCGGCGAGCTGCTTCATCTCCTCGTTCTGCCGCTGCGAGACCAGGGTCGCGTTGACGGTGAGGATGTTCTGCAGCATCTGCCGGAAGCCGTCCACCCGCTCGGCCGCGTAGGTGGCGTGGTCGGCCACGTCGCGCAGGTAGCGCTGGAGCTCGTCGTCGGTGCCGTACTTGCCGAAGCCGGCCTCCAGGCTCTTCATGATCTCCAGCAGCGGCCGGGTGGCCCGCTGGAACTCGATGACCTCGCGGGAGAGCTCGTAGATGCGGCGGGAGACCTGCGGGTCCCCGCCGAAGACCTCGGTCTCGATCTCGTCGATGTCGTGCTGCAGGCCGGCGATCACCGGCGCGTAGCCGTCGACCACGGCGTCCAGCACCGCGTACAGCACCGCCTCCGGGCCCAGCGCGAGCAGCTCCGGGTCGGCCTCCAGGCGGCGGCGGACGGCGGAGATGTCGGGGGCCTGCGAGTGGCGCACGGTGAGGACGAAGTCGGGGCCGACGAAGAGGTGGATCTCGCCGAAGTCGACCTCCTCCACGTCGTCCAGGTACCGAGCCGCGCGCAGCACGACGAACAGGGTGTCCCCGTAGCGCTCCAGCTTGGGCCGCTGGTGGGCGACGATGGCGTCCTCGATGGCCAGTTCGTGCAGGTTGAACCGCTCGGCGGCCTCCAGCAGCTGGCTCTCGGCGGGCCGGAACAGCCCGATCCAGGCCATCGTGCCGGGCTTGCCGGGCAGCCCGCGGTAGATGTCGGCCAGGCCGGCGGGCTCGCCGATCCGGCGGCCGTCGCGGTACACCGCCGCGTCCACGACGGAACGTTCCAGCGTGACGGGCTCGGTGGGCTGGTCGTGCCGCGGGTCCATCGAGTGCTCGGGGGCCGGCTGGGCGTCGCGGCTGCGGACGGTGCCGGCGACGGGACGGGAGAACGGACGCTTGCTCGCGCGCACGGCGCGCACACGCCAGTCGGACATGGCGGGGACCTCCACGGTTCGGTGGCCGCCGCTCCCGGGACGGGCGTCGCCGGGGCGGGGCGGGCGGGGAGGCGCCCGGCCGTCCTCCACCGCGCACGGCGCCCGGCCGCGCGGCGGCGCCGGCCGGTGTCAGCGGCGCGCGGTACGGCGGCAGGGGGCGGGAGCGGTGCGGGAGGAGGAGTGCCGGGTGCCCGGAGATGAGGGGGACATCCTGGGGCGGGGCCGACTTCGGCCCGGACTACTGGACTCCACAGGTCTCACCTCCTCACCGTCGGGCGCCCGCACACCGGGCCGCCGTTACCGGGCGCTCAGGAGGATCCACCCGGCACGGCCGCGCACGCACGGGACCGCGGGACGGGTGAGCACCCCTGATCTCGTCAGAGCTTTGGCACGCCACGGCGTAGCACCCGGGGGGTGCAGCCACTTGGGGTCACCCCTTAGGCCGGGGAGACCTGTCCTGAACCTGGGCGTCTCTCGACGTCGTGGGGTCAGTGGCCTGTGTCCGTGGCGACGCCTCACCGAACGAGGTGCCTTCACAACCTCACCGAGTCTAGTACCCGCGCGCGCCCGCCTCCGACGGGGGTGCGCGCGGCGGTTCCTCCCGGCCGGCCGCGACGGCCGGCCGCGGCGGCCGGCCGCGGCGGCCGCTACCGCCGCCGATCGAGGTGCGCGGCCGCGTACGGGAGGGCGACCGTCTCCAGGCCGCCGACGGAGCCGAACGCCGGGTGGACGTTGACCTCGAAGACCACCCCGCCGTTCTCCGCGGCGAGGTCGACCCCGGCCAGCGGCAGGCCGATCGACTTGGTCGCGGACACCGCCAACTCCGCCAGACCGGCCGGGAGTTCACTCTCATCGAGCAGGGTGGAGACGGCACCCTGGCACTCGTTGCAGGGCGCGTCCGGGTCCGGCTGCACGTGTTCCACCGCGCGGACCACCCGCCCGGCCAGCACCACCACCCGGTACTGATGACGCCGACCGTCGACGGTGAAGTTCCCGGCGTCCCGGGCGAGCAGCCAGTCGGTGCCGGCCGCGGCGTAGTGGCGCGCGGTGGCGGCGAGTTGGGCACGGTCGGTGACGTGGAAGACGTCGCTGCCGCCCATGCCGACGGTGGGCCGGGCCCAGACGTCCCCGCCGAGGCGCTCGAACGCCCCGAGGGCCGCCTCCGGGGTCGGCCGGGAGAGCGCGACGGCGGGCATCTGCGCGATGCCGTCGCGGGCGAACCGCTCGACGGTGCGGTCCTTCTCGGTGGCCGTGCGCCAGGCCTCCGCGTCCGTCCCGAGGGAGCGGGCGCCGTGCTCGCGCAGCAGTCGCTGGCAGGCCTCGAAGTCGCGCCGCCGGTGCGGCGGTATCTCGTAGACCAGCACCGCCTCCGCCGTCACGTCGACGCCGTCGGCGGGCACCTCCAGCCGGACCGCGCCGCCCGCCCCGGCCGGCCCGCGCGAAGCGGCCGGGCCGATCCGGCCGGTGCCGCCGGTCATGAAGTGCCGCGCGTCGACCAGGACGGGCGCCCGGCCGGTGAGCATCCGCACGGCGGTGGAGAGGACGTCCCGGCTGCCCTCGGTGGAGCTGTGATCGGTCATCAGAACGAGCTCGCTGCGCGCCATACGGTCATGGAACGGCCGGGCCGGCCGTGGCGGCAAGACCGCCTCGGCCGCCAACGGGCCCGCCGGCTGGCCGAAACCGACCACCTGACCGCCCGACCGCCCGACCGGCCCCCGGCCTCGGGCCCGATTTCAGGCCCGGCCCCGGCTTCAGACCCGGCCCCGGTTTCAGACCCGGCCCCGGTCTCAGGCCCGGCCCGGGTCTCAGGCCGGCTTGCGGGCCTCGATCAGGAAGCGCGCCGAGTACGCCACGAACGAGCCCTCCGCCCGGATCCGCTCGTCCAACTCGCGCAGCCGGTCGCGGTAGGCGTCGACGGTGAAGCCGGGCACCATCCAGATCACCTTCCGCAGGAAGTAGACCACCGCGCCGATGTCGAAGAACTCCACCTTCAGCCGCTCGGACCGCAGGTCCACGATCTCCAGCCCGGCCGCCCGCGCGTCGGCGCTCTCCCGGTCGGGGTGCCGGCCCTCGCGCGCCTCGGGCTGCGGCCCGAGGAAGTGCTCGACCAGCTCGAACACCGAGGCCGGCCCGACGTGCTGCGCGAAGTACGTCCCACCGGGCCGCAGCACGCGGGCGATCTCCGCCCACCAGACCGTGGCCGGGTGACGGCTGGTCACCAGGTCGAACGCCTCGTCGGCGAAGGGCAGCGGCGGCTCGTCCGGGTCCGCGACCACGATCGCGCCCAGCGGGTGCAGCAGCCTGGTCGCCTTGACCACGTTCGGCGGCCACGACTCGGTGGCGACCATGGCCGGCGGGAACCCGCCCGCCCCGGCCAGCACCTCACCGCCGCCGGTCTGGATGTCCAACGCCGCCGAGGCCGACGCCAGCCGCTCCCCCAGCAGCCGCTGGTACCCCCAGGACGGCCGCTCCTCGGTGGCCCGCCCCTCCAGCCAGGAGAAGTCCCAACCGTCGACGGACACGGCCCCGGCCTCGGCGATCAACTCTTCGAACGTACGCGACATACCGGCATCTTCCCGGCCGGCGGCGGCCCCGGCCAGCGATTTTCCACCGGTCGACGGACCTGTCCGCGGGTCCACGGGGTCGCGAGGTCTGCAGGTCCGCGGGCCCACGGGGTCTGCGGAGTCTGCGGAGTCTGCGGGCGGCAGGCCCGCTGCCCGGACGGGGCACGGCCGGGGGGCCTGTGGCGACGCCGGGCCCTCAGGCCACGCCGGCGCGGGCGACGTGCACCGCCTCCGAGGGTCCCACGACCACGCCGCGCCGGCCGGTGGCACGCAGCTCCGCGCTCTCGAAGGGCTCCAGCCGCTCCCGGCCCCCGGCCAGGACCTGGTGGTGCCACCGGCGGAGCAGGGGGTCGGGCTCGTCCGGGTAGAACGAGCTGTGGACAACGGCCTCCGCACCCACCAGGCCCTCCTCCCGGGCGGCCGGGCAGTCGAGGATGACCACGACCTCGCCGTTCCGGAACGGCGACGGCGCGGCCGCCTCCTCCTCACCGGGCTGGGCACCGACGACAGCGGGGTGCAGGAACACCTCGTCCCCGCGACGCTCCCAGCCCGGCCAGAAGCCGTGCTCGTCGGGGCGGAACCCCAGGGCGAGAAGGCAGTCGGTGGTGGACGTCACGGGTTCGAGCTCCACGTCGAACGCGAGCAGCTCCGGGCTGCGCCGGTACGGGCCCCGGGAGACGACCGTCACCCGACCCAGCGGGGCCAGTGCGGCCGCGACCTCACGGGTGAGTTCGGCGCCCTGTTCCTCGGGCGCCCTCACCCAGAGGTTCATCCAGACGTGACGGTAGGGGGCCAGGGTCATGGCGCGGTTGCCTCCGAGGTGGCGCGGGCGGTCGCACCGGGCGATCCGAACGGCGGCCCGGCGGTTCCGATGCCCGGCAACGCCCGTTCGGGCACGGAAGGGCCGGCCCGGGCCCGAACAGCCGTCCGCCCACGGAGCATATCCCCGCCCCGGGCGGCTCCCCATCTCGCCGTCCTGACTCTTCGAGCCGTCGGCGCCACCCTCCGAGTCGCGGTCCGTCGTCACCAACGCGGCGGGATCCCTTGAACGTCGGGCGCTGCCGGAACGACGTCCTCGCTCCGCTACGCCGCCGCCGCGCGCACCGCCCGCTCCCAGGCCGCCGTCACCGCGCCGTGCGCCAGCGCCGTGGCGGCGGCCGGCTCACCGGCCAGGCGCAGCGGCGTACCGAGGTGGACGTGCAGGGACGGGCGGCGGGCGGGGGCGGTGGCGAGTCCGGCCACCTGCTTCAGCGGGCTGCCGGAGGTGAGGCGGCGGGCGCCGGCCTGGCCGAGCGGGACGACCGGCGCGCCGGTGGCGGCGGCGAGGCGGGCGAGGCCGCTGCGGAACGGGCCGGGCGGCCGCTCGCCGGAGTCGCGGCGCCGGGGCAGGCCGCCCTCGCCGTAGATCAGCACCACGTGCCCGGCGGCCACCGCCTCGGCGGCCTGGTCGAGGGCGTCGGCCGCGTGCGCGGTGCCGCGGTGGACGGGGATGTGGCCCTCCCGTCGCAGCAGCCCGCCGAGCACCGGGACCCGCCACAGCCCGGCCGCCGCGAGCACCACCGGCCGGGCGCCGAGCCGGTGCAGGGCGGCCAGGACGATCGCCGGGTCGGCGAGCGAGGTGTGGTTGGCCGCGACGATGGTCCCGGGCGCGAGGACGGCCCCCGGGTCGGCCGTGACCCGGAGGGAGCCGAAGGCGGGGACGAGCAGGGCGGCGGTGCGGCTGAGCATGGCGCTGACGTGATCCTCTGGGAGCCGGGCGAACTGTCGGCTCCAGTCTTCGCCGCCCCTGCCGTGTCGCACCTGAGTACCCGTACTCAACCCGATACCCAACCCGGACGGGCCGTCCCGGGGACCGGCGCGGCGGGCCTGACGGGGACTCATGACCGCGAGGAACACCGCTGTTAGGGTGTGCGCCCATGTCATCGATCAAGCAGTTCCAGGTCACCTTCGACTGCGCGGAACCTGAGCGCCTCGCCCGCTTCTGGTGCGACGTGTTGGGGTACGTCGTACCGCCGCCGCCGAAGGGGTTCGCCACCTGGGACGATCACGACCGTTCCCGGTCCCCTGAGGACCGGGGTTCGTGGTTCGCCTGTGTCGATCCCTCGGGTGTGGGCCCGCGGCTGTACTTCCAGCGGGTCCCCGAGGGCAAGGTCGTCAAGAACCGGCTGCACCTGGACGTGCGGGTCGGCACCGGCCTCGTGGGTGAGGAGCGCCTCGCCGCGCTCGAAGCCGAGTGCGCACGGCTGGTCGCGCTCGGCGCGGTGCGCGTGCGACTGCTGTACGACGGCCACGATTCGTGCATCGTGATGCAGGACATCGAGGGCAACGAGTTCTGCGTCGACTGAGCATCCTCCGGTGCGGGGCCGCGCCGTGCGGGCGGCGCCGTGCGGGCGGCGCCGTGCGGGCGGGGGCGCTTCGCGGCAGCCGGTTCACCGGCCGTCGGCGGTTCACCGGCCGTCGGCCAGGCGCTCGACCGCCTCGGCCACCCGCGCCGCGCCGTCCTCGGTGGCCATCGCCCGGGCGGCGGCGCGCGCCTTCCGTCGCAGGGACTCCTCCGTCACGGCCCGGCGGATGCCGGCCGCGAGGCGGTCGACGGTCAGCTCGGCGAACGGCACCGGTGCGGTGGCAGCGCCGATCCGGGCGAGGCGGGCGGCCCAGAACGGCTGGTCGGCCAGCACGGGGACGGGGACGGCCGGCACGCCCGCGCGCAGGCCGGCTGCGGAGGTGCCCGCGCCACAGTGGTGCACGACCGCGGCGGTGCGCGGGAGGACGTGGGCGTGCGGGAGTTCACCGACGGTCAGGAGGTCGTCGCCGGCCGCGGCCAGGCCGGCCCAGCCGGACTGCAGCAGGCCTCGGACGCCCGCCCGGCGGAGCGCCCGGACGGCGAGCTCGCTCAGCCGCTCGCCGTCCCCGGCGGCCATGCTGCCGAAGCCGATGAACACCGCCGGCGGACCGGCCTGCAGGAAGTCCTCGACCTCGCCGGGCAGGTGAGCCCCGGCCGGCGCGTACGGCCACCAGTTGCCGACCACGTCGAGGCCGGGCCGCCAGTCCGCCGGGCGGGGCAGCAGGCTCGGGCTGAATCCGTGCAGGACGGGCCAGTTCCGCTGTTCCCGGCGGCGGCGCTGCGCGCCCTGCGCGCGGGCGGGCAGGCCGAGCCGCTCGCGCAGCCGCCGGGCCGCGTCGGCGTGCAGTCGGTCGACCACGCGCTGGCCGAGCGCACCGGCCAGCAGGTTGCCCCAGGGGCCGAGCGAGCGGGTGCCGCCGACGACCGGCGGGAACGCGCGGGTGGGCAGCACGGGCTGGAGGTAGACCCCGGCGCTGGGCAACCGCAGGGCTTCGGCGAGGTGCCAGCCCAGCGGGGCGGTGGTGGTGGAGAGCAGCAGCAGGTCGGCACCGGGGGCGGCGGCATCGGCGAGCCCGTCGCCGAGGCGGTCGATGAAGGCCGCCGCCCTGGCGAGGAGCGAGGTGCGGCCGCCGGTGCCGCGCCGCCCCGCCCGGGTACCTGTCCCGGGGCCGGCGCCGGTACCCGCACCGGTGTCCGGGCCGGCGCCGGGATCCGAGCGGGGATCGGCCGGGAGCGGGCGGAAGTCGAGACCGCTGTCGCCGACCAGGGTGGCGAAGCACTCCGGGGCGGCCAGGGCCACCTCGTGGCCGGCGGCACGGAGGTGGGCACCGAGGCCGGTGTAGGGGGCGACGTCGCCGTGCGAGCCCGCGGCCGTGATGAGGATCCTCATCGCACGTCCTCCCCGTGGCCGGTCGCGGTACAGCTGGTCGCGCCACCGCTGGTCGCGCCACAGTTGGGCGCGCCACGACCGGTCCCACGGCCGGTGGCGTCGGCGCCGGTGAGGCCAACGCCGGTGACGCCAACGCCCGTGGCGCTGCCGCCCGTGAGCCGCCGGGCGTTGGCCTCGATGGCGGTACGGAGGTAGCAGGCGAGTCCCGGGCGCTGGTCGGCCGGCGGGACGACCAGCGCGAAGGCGCGCGCGTCCGCCTCGTAGTCCTCGGCGATCCGGCGGTGCATCTCGGGCGGGCACGGGGTGAACCAGCGGCCGATGTGCCGCCGGTGCTCCTCCGCGAGCTCCAGGACGCGCTCGCCGTCGGGCGCCGCGCCCTCCGCGAAGGCCGCCAGCAACTGGTGCCGCCAGGCGGCGGCCTCGGCCATCAGCCGCCGCCAGTCCTCCTTCGAGTGGCTCGCGGCGCGCGCGAGCGCCTGCTGGTGCCCCTCCCCCTCACCCCACTTGAGGTGTGCGTCGGTGGCGTAGCTGAGGTCGAAGACGACGTCCCCGAAGACCTCGAACCGCTCCTCGGGGGTCAGCTCGACCCCGGTGCGCTGGACCTCGATCGCCCGCTCGGCCACGTCGACCAGCTTCTGCAGCCGGGTGATCTGCTCGCTCAGCGCCTCCCGCCGCGCGCGCAGGTGGTCGAGGGCGTTGGCCTGCGGGTCCGCCAGGATGGTGGCGATCTCGTCCAGCGGGAAGCCGAGTTCCCGGTAGAACAGGATCTGCTGGAGCCTGGCGAGGTCGGAGCCGCTGTAGCGGCGGTAGCCGGCCGGGCTGCGTTCGCTGGGCGACAGCAGCCCGCACCGGTCGTAGTGGTGCAGTGTCCGCACCGTCACCCCGGCGAAGCCCGATACCTGCCCGACCGACCAACTCATCCGTCCCACCTCGTACCCGTCTCGCTCGCCTCTTGCCCGACCCACGGTGTGCCCTGACGTGGGGTCAGGGTCAAGACTCGCAGGTCAGCGGCACCGCAGCCGGGGTGCAGGACGGACGCCGTCCGCTCAGGTCTCGCGCTGCGGGTGGTACTCCGACTCGGGTATGCCGAAGGTCCAGGCGACCCCGGCGCGGGCGGTGCGGGTGCTCGGCGGCACGCGCAGCCAGTAGGTGCGGAAGGTGCCGTCGGGCTCGGCGGTGGAGTTGACCACCTCCACCATCACCACCGGCTCGTCGTCCGGCAGTGGGATCCGCCAGAGCACACCGGTCTCGTCGCGGTGCACCGGCTCGGCGCCGGAGTCCGCGAGATAGCGCTCGTAGCCGTAGTGCTCCAGCAGGACGCGGCGCAGCTCGGCGTTCTCCTCGGTGCGGATCCGCTCGACGGTGACGTCGCCGAGGCCGGTCAGGAAGTCGGCCGGGACGGGCATGCCGCGCCAGGCGTGCAGGGCGAAGCCGTCGGCGAACTCGAGGGCCGGGCCGTCGGCGCGGTCGAGCCTGCCGGCCTCGTCCCGGTGCAGGGCGACCGGCCGTTCGCCGATCAGCACCACGTCCTCGTAGGGCCACCACCAGCCGGCCCCGCACGCCACCTCGGCGAGCGCGGCGATCGCGTTGCCCGCGCCGTCCCCCTCCGATGGGCCGGCGGGGGCGGTCCGCAGCACCCCGGCCGTCTCGAAGGCGGCGAACCAGGGCGCGTCGTGCTGGCCCCGGACGGCGTCCAGCAGGGCCAGCCGGACGGTGGTGCGCCGGTCGCGGGAGGCCTCGACCACGTCGCCGGGCTCCTCCTCGGTACCGGGCTCGGGGGCGAGCCGGTCGAGCACGGCGTTGCGGATCCGGTCGGCCAACGCGTTGGTCACCGGGCCGAGTTCGCCGCCGGTCAGCGACCAGAGCGGCGCCCAGCCGGCCGCCCCGGCCCGCTCGACGGCCCGCCGTCGGGCCGCCTCCCACGGCGCCGTGCGCACGGCCTCCCGCACGCTCACCGCACCGGCCGCCCGGAGTTCCAGTGCCGCCTCGGCCGCCGAGACCGGCGAGCCGAACCAGCGCACCTCCGCCGGCCCGGCCAGCCCGGCCGCCCGGTAGGCGGCCCGCACCGCGCCCTCGACCGCGGCGCGGTCGGCCGGTCCGGTGGCCGCCGCGCACGCCCGCCAGCGCGCCGTCACCTCGGCCGACGCGACCGTCTGTTCCGTCCCCATCACCCGCTCCGTTCCCGGCCGGTCACCCCGCCCGGCCGTCCGACACCGCCCATGTCCACCACCCCCGTCACGGCGACGAGGAGCCACCCGGGTCAGTCCGCGACGACGCGCACCGCGCCCGGCACGTATTCGCGCTGACGCACCACCCGGTACCAGCCCTTGGGCAGCGGTATCGCCGCGTGCTCCTCGTGCACGACCCGGCCGCCCTCCGGCAGGTGCAGCCAGGCGGCGCCGAACGGCCCCGCCTCCCGGCGCAACCACCCGGGCCCGACCACGGCGTGCGCGTGCCCGGTCACCTCGCCGAGCGCCAGCACCAGCCGGCCCCGCGCGTCCCGCGGCTGGGCGGCCAGCGCCGCCACCCGGGGCGGCACCGCGGCCTCCTCCACCGGCACCATCAACACGTCTCCCCGGCGGTACACGAACCCTCCCCGATCCGGCCGACGGACGTCGGAATCACACGCTCCGCAACGTAGCCGAGGGGTCTGACAATCGGCCGGTCCCCGGGTGAGCGCCTCCGACTCCGACGCCCCCGACGCCTCCGACGCCTCCGACTCCCCGGCCACAACGGGCGGGCGTGCCGCGCCGGGGCCGCCGCGGCCCGGCCCGCCGCGTGGGCCCGCGACTCCGAGTCGCACAATTGGCCGGTGAGGACCAACAAGTACGGCGCGGTCTGCGCGGCCGCCGACTGCCAGACCTACGTCCCGCCCGGCGGCGGACTGCTGATGCGCGGTGAGCGGGGATGGCTGACCTACTGCCCCGCCGACGACCCCGGTCGCGGCGACCCGACCGCGCCGGACGACGGGCCGGACGACGCGGACCACCGGCCGGACGGCCGGCCGGACGACGAGCACCCGCACGAGCCCGTCGCCGACTTCCTCCGCGACCGCCTCGACGAGGAGTTGGAGACCGCGGGTGCCGCCGGGATCACTTCCTGGCGGCACTGGCCCCGCCGCAGCCAGCGGGTCGTCGACGATCACGACGAGCTGGTGGTCGAAGCCCCGCTCCGGGTCGTCGCGGATCACATCGCCACCTGGGGGCCCTGGCCGGCGATCCAGAACGCCTACGGTCGCCGCGCGGTCCTCGACCTCTTCGAGGCGGCGAAGTCCGGGCCGGCCCGCGAGGCGCTGCGGGACGCGGTGCGGGCCTTGGCCATGGCCTACCGGGAACACCCCGACTACGACCCTATCTGGACGCTGCCCGAGCGGTGACGGCCGGCACGCCCGCTCTGACGTCACCCCGTCCCGGCCACCGCCGCCCACGGTCGGCCACCATCGCGAGCCGACGTTCCGTCACGGCCCCGGCCCCGGCCGCAGGCCTCGGGCCGCCCGGTATCGGCCCCGGAGAGCGGATTGTCGGACCCGCCTGGTAGACACGTGTTCGGCCCGCACCGACGCCCGAGGAGCAGCGCATGACGGTCAACAAGCACATCGAGGAGTTCCACGGCCTCCCGGTCCTCGACTTCGTCGCGGCCGTCGACGAGGGCGCCGAGCTGCCGGAGCCCGCCGCGGTGGCCTGGAAGATCGGCGTCGAGTACGACGCGCCGAAGGGCTGGGTCGAGCGCTGGAACGAGTTCGTCGACACGGTCGACCCGAGCCGGGTCGCGGCCGTCGTGGTCGGTGAGTGGTCGATGGACGGGCCGGAGAGCTTCGCCGAGCCGCTGGCCGCGATCCTCGGCGCGGCGGACAGGCTGCCGGCGCTGCGCGGGCTGTTCATCGGTGACATCACGTACGAGGAGAACGAGATCTCCTGGATCGACATGGTCGACGTGACGCCGGTCCTGACGACGTTCCCGCTGCTCACCGAGCTGGTGGTGCGCGGTGCCTCGGAGGAGTCGGTGATGGGCGAGGGCGTGTCGCTGACGCCGGTGCGCCACGAGCACCTGCGGGCGCTGCGCTTCGAGTCGGGAGGGCTGCCCGTCGCGGTGCCGCGGGCGGTCGCGGCGAGCGAGCTGCCCGCGTTGGAGCGGCTGGAGTTCTGGCTGGGGGCGCGGGCCTACGGGGGCGACACGACGGTCGAGGACCTGGCGCCGTTCCTCGACGGCGCGCGGTTCCCGGCGCTGCGCCACCTCGGCCTGCAGAACAGCGAGTTCCAGGACGAGATCGCCGCCGCCGTCGCCCACGCGCCGGTGGTGGCCCGGCTCGAGTCGCTGAGCCTGTCCATGGGCGTGCTGTCCGACGAGGGCGCCACGGCGCTGCTGGAGGGGCAACCGCTCACCCACCTCAAGGCGCTCGACCTGCACCACCACTACCTCACCGACGCCATGCAGGAGCGGCTGCGCCAGGCCCTGCCCGGTGTGGCCGTCGACCTCTCGGAGGCCGGCAAGCCCGGCGACCGGTGGCGCTACGTCGCGGTCGCCGAGTAGCCGAGCGCCGAGCAGCCGCCGTCCACCCTCATCACCACCAGCCAGCAACGCAGCCCGAGGGGGCACCGTGATCTTCACCCGGACCAGCGAGCAGTTCCACGGGCTGCCCGTCGTCGAGTTCTCCGTCAGCGACGCCGCCCTGCCGTCCGACCCGGCCGACCTGCCGGAGGCGGGCGCCGCCGCCTGGCGCCTGCGCGTCGCCTACGGCTCGGAGGGCGGCTTCGACGAGGTGTGGGCCGCCTTCCTCGCCGCCGTCGACCCGGCCGGTGTCCGCGCGCTGCTCATCGGCCCGTGGTGGGTCCAGAGCTACGTCCCGGTGGAGGGCACGCTCGCCACCGTCGTCGCCGACGCCGACCGGTTCCCCTGCCTGGAGGCGCTGTTCGTCGCGGACGTCACGTACGAGGACTGCGAGATCTCCTGGCTGGAGATGTCGGACGTCACCCCGGTGGTGACGGCGTTCCCGGGCCTGACCGAGCTGGTCGTGCGCGGTGGCAACGACCTGCGGCTCAGCCCCGTCCGGCACGACCGGCTGACCGGACTGCGGTTCGAGGCGGGCGGGCTGCCCGCAGAGGTGGTGCAGGCGGTCGCGGCGAGCGAACTGCCCGCCCTGGAGAGCCTGGAGCTCTGGTTCGGCGTCAGCGAGTACGGCGGGGACGCGACGATCGACGACCTGGCGCCGTTCCTCGACGGCGCGCGGTTCCCGGCGCTGCGCCACCTCGGCCTGCAGAACAGCGAGTTCCAGGACGAGATCGCCGCCGCCGTCGCCCACGCGCCGGTGGTGGCCCGGCTCGAGTCGCTGAGCCTGTCCATGGGCGTGCTGTCCGACGAGGGCGCCACGGCGCTGCTGGAGGGGCAGCCGCTCACCCACCTCAAGGCGCTCGACCTGCACCACCACTACCTCACCGACGCCATGCAGGAGCGGCTGCGCCAGGCCCTCCCCGGCGTCGCCCTCGACCTCTCGGAGGCCGAGGAGGAGGACGACGGGTGGCGCTACGTCGCGGTGGCCGAGTAGGCGGGTGACGATGCGGACCACCACGCACGCCGGCGTCCCGGCCCCCGCCCGGGCCGGCCACCGGCTCCCGCCGTCCGGGCGGCTGACCGTGCTCGGCAACCCGGGCCACCGCCGGGTGACGCTGTTCGCGGCCGCCGCCCGGGCCGCCGGCCTGCCCGAGCCCGCCGTTCTGCCCTGGATCGACGTGCTGCGCGGCACGTACCGGTTGCCGGTGGGCAGCCTGGTGCGGATCGAGTCGCCCGGCGAGGACGAGGCGGTGGACGCCCTGCTGCGCGGCCCGGCGCTCGGCGACGACTACGCCCCGACCAGGGTCGAGGGCGGCGCCGCCTGGTACGCGGGGGTGACGGCCGCGCTGCGCACCCTGGCGGCGCGGCCCGGCGTCCGGCTGCTCGGCGACCCCGAGGAGATCGCGGTGATGTTCGACAAGCGGCGGGCGCACGCGCTGCTGTCGGCGGCCGGCGTGCCGGTGCCCCGGGCCCTGGGCGGCGGCGCGGTCACCGGCTGGGCGGACCTGCGCGAGCGGCTCGCCGCAGCGGGGCTGCGCCGGGTCTTCGTCAAACCCGCCCACGGCTCCTCGGCCTCCGGGGTGGTGGCGCTGGAGTCCGGACCGCGCGGCCAGGTACAGGCGACCACCTCGGTGGAGCTGGCGGACGGGCGGTTGCACAACTCGCTGCGGGTCCGCCGGTACCGGGACGAACGGCTGGTGGCGGAGCTGGTCGACCGGCTCGCCCCGGACGGGCTGCACGTCGAGCAGTGGATTCCGAAGGCCGCGCAGTCGGGCCGCTCGGCCGACCTCCGGGTCGTGGTGACCGCCGGGCGGGCCACCCACGTGGTGGTCCGCACCAGCCTCCAGCCGATGACCAACCTTCACCTCGGCGGCGCCCGGGGCAGCCTGGAGCTCGCCCGGGAGACGGCCGGGCCGGCCTGGCCCGGCCTGCTGGAGACCGCGGAGCGGGCGGCCGCCTGCTTCCCCGGCTCCCCGATGGTCGGCGTCGACGTCCTGCCGACCGCCGGCTGGCGGCGGGCGCTGGTCGGCGAGGTCAACGCCTTCGGCGACCTGCTGCCGAACCTCACCGGCCTGCCCGGCGGCCCCGCCGAGGGCCTGGACACCTACGCCGCCCAGCTCGCCGTCCTCGCCCCCGCCGCCGCTCCCGTCCCCGTCCCGGAACCGGAACCGGAACCGGAACAGATGAACCACCCACGTACCCCACGCACGGAACTGACCCGATGAACCACCACACCGTCCACTCCCCCGCCGCTCCCGACATGAACGCGGTCGTCGGCAGCCACGACCTGCTCCTCGTCACCCTCGACACGCTGCGCTTCGACGTCGCCGAGGAGCTGGCCGCGGCCGGGCGGATCCCGAACCTCGCCGCGTTCCTCCCCGACGGCCGCTGGGAGCGCCGGCACTCCCCCGGCAGCTTCACCTACGCCGCGCACCAGGCGATCCTGGCCGGCTTCCTGCCGACCCCGGCCTCCCCGGACGGGCCGCACCCGCGGCTGTTCGCCGCCCGGTTCGCCGGTTCGGAGAGCACCGCCCCGCGGACCTGGGTGTTCGACACGCCCGACCTGCCGAGCGCGCTCGCCGCGGCCGGCTACCGGACGGTCTGCATCGGCGGCGTCGGCTTCTTCAACAAGCAGGGCGCGCTCGGCTCGGTGCTGCCCGGTCTGTTCCAGGAGAGCCACTGGACGCCCGAGATGGGTGTCCCCTCCCCCACCTCCTTCGAGTCCCAGGTCGCCCGCGCCGAGCAGGTCGCCGCCGAGCAGCCCGCCGACCGGCCGCTCTTCCTCTTCGTCAACGTCTCGGCGCTGCACCAGCCCAACTGGTTCCACCTGCCCGGCGCCACCCGTGAGCACGGCGACAGCAGGGAGAGCCACGCGGCCGCCCTGGAGTACGTGGACGCGCACATCGGCCGGCTCTTCGCCGCGATGAGCGCCCGGCGGCCGTGCTTCGCCGTCGTCTGCTCCGACCACGGCACGGCCTACGGCGAGGACGGCTACACCGGCCACCGGATCGGCCACGAGGTGGTCTGGACGGTCCCGTACGCGCACTTCACCATCCCGGCCGCGCACACCGCCGGCCCGACCGCGCCCGCCACCGGCCCGGCCGACGCCGCACATCCGGGCGACACCGCACCTCCGGGCGACGCCCCGGCCGACGCCGCACGCCCGGCCGACGCCCCGACCGCCCCCGCCGAGGAGGAGAGCGCATGACCCCGGCACCCGTCCGGCCGGCCGAGTCGCCGTACCGGTCGTACGTGTACGCCTATCCGCACAAGACCGCGTACCGGCCGCTGCCGGAACGCCCGGTGCTGCGCGAGCTCTGGGGCGGCGAGCCGCAGCACGCGCTCTCGCTCTACCTGCACGTCCCGTTCTGCGAGGTCCGCTGCGGCTTCTGCAACCTGTTCACCCGGATCGGCAGCCCCGACGGCCTGACCACGGCCTACCTGGACGCGCTCGACCGGCAGGCCACCGCCGTCCGCGAGGCGCTGGACTCCGACGCCCGGTTCGCCCTGGCCGCGTTCGGCGGCGGCACGCCCACCTACCTGACCGCCGCCGAGCTGGAGCGGCTCTGCGACATCGCCGAGCAGCGGATGGGCGCCGACCTGCGGGCCGTCCCGCTCTCCGTCGAGGCCTCGCCGGCCACCGCGACCGCCGACCGGCTGGAGGTCCTGGCCGACCGCGGCACCACCCGGCTGAGCCTGGGCGTGCAGACCTTCGTCGACCGGGAGGCCCGCTCGGCGGTCCGGCCGCAGAAGCGGGCCGAGGTCGAGGCCGCCCTCGGGCGGATCCGCGCCGCCGGCTTCCCCGTCCTCAACATCGACCTCATCTACGGCATCGACGGCCAGACCCAGGCCAGCTGGCTGCACTCGCTGGACGCCGCGCTGGCCTGGCAGCCCGAGGAGCTGTACCTCTACCCGCTGTACGTCCGGCCGCTGACCGGCCTGGCCCGGCGCGGCGAACTCGAGAGCCAGGCCGACTGGGACGCCCGGCGGCTCGCCCTCTACCGCTCCGGCCGGGACCACCTGCTCGCGCACGGGTACCAGCAGGTGTCGATGCGGATGTTCCGCCGCGCCGCCGCCGCGCAGGCCGGCCGCAGCGAGTACGCCTGCCAGACCGACGGCATGGTCGGCCTCGGCTGCGGCGCCCGCTCGTACACCTCGCGGCTGCACTACTCCTTCGACTACGCGGTCAACGCCACCGAGGTGCGCGGCATCATCGACGACTACGTGGCCACCGAGGACTTCCACCGCGCCGAGGTCGGCCGGTACACGACCCCGGAGGAGGCCCGGCGGCGGCACCTCGTCCAGTCGCTGCTCCAGGCCGAGGGCATGCCCGTGGCGGAGTACCGGGCCCGGTTCGGCTCGACACCGGCCGAGGACTTCCCGGCCGAGCTGGCCGCGTTCGAGACCCGGGGCTGGCTCGCGGACGATCCGCTGCGGCTGGTGCTCTCCCCGGAGGGCCTCGCCCACTCGGACCTCGCCGGTCCGATGCTGTTCTCGCCCGAGGTGCACCGCCTGATGGCCGAGTACGAGGCGAAATGACCTTCCTCGGCATGCCCGCCCCGCCCCCGGCCGCCGCCGCCCCGAACGGCGGCCCCGCCCAGCACGGCGGCCCCGTCCAGCACGGCGGCGCCTCGCCGGAGCCCGGCCCCGTCCCGACCGGCGCCCCCTCCCCGGACGGCGGCCTCGACCTGACCCTGCTCTACCGGGGCCCGCTCGCCTCGTGCGACTACGACTGCTCGTACTGCCCGTTCGCCAAGCGCCGCGACACCCCCGAACAGCTGCGGACCGACCGCGCCGCACTGGAGCGGTTCACCGGTTGGGCCGCCGGCCGGGCCGGCACCGGCGACACGCTGGCGCTGCTGTTCACGCCCTGGGGCGAGGGGCTGGTGCGCTCCTGGTACCGGCAGGCGCTGGTCGGGCTGAGCCGGCTGCCACACGTGCGACGGGTGGCGATCCAGACCAACCTCAGCTGCCGCACCGACTGGCTGGCCGAGGCCGACCTCAGCACGCTGGCGCTCTGGGTGACGTACCACCCCGGCCAGGTCGGCCAGGACCGCTTCCTGGCCAAGTGCCGCGAGCTCGACCGGCTCGGCGTGCGGTACAGCGTCGGTGTGGTGGGCCGGCCCGAGCACCTCGCCGACGCCCGCCGGTTGCGCGCCGCGCTCTCCCCCGGCGTCTACCTGTGGATCAACGCCGCCGAGGGCCACCGCTACACCGACGCCGAGGCGGCCGACTGGCAGGCCCTCGACCCGCTCTTCGGCTACAGCCGGCACGCCCACCCCAGCGCCGGCCGGCCCTGCCGCACCGGCGAGTCGGTGCTCTCGGTCGACGGCGAAGGCACCGTCCGCCGCTGCCACTTCGTCCGGGACGTCCTCGGCAACCTGTACGACGGCACGTACCGCGCCCGGCTCCGCCCGCGGAGCTGCCCCTTGCCGGTCTGCGACTGCCACATCGGCTATGTGCACCTGGAGACGCTGCCGCTCTACGAGGTCTTCGCCGGCGGTGTGCTGGAGCGGGTGCCACACGGCTGGTGAAAGCGTTTGCCGGCGAACGGCCGGCCGTGACAGCGTTTCCGTGATCGTCCGTACCCGACTCCTCGCGCCCGGAAGGCGCTCCTCATGACGGGCGGTACGACAGGCGCCGTGGCCCCCGGTGTGGTGCCCGGCCTGTTGCTCGGCGACTCCCCGGTCCGCACTTCGACGCGGGAGCCGCACCTCTGCTGACCGGCCACTGAGCCCCGCTCCCCTCCTCGTCGAAGTGCTCTTCGTGCCCATCCGCACGTTCGACCACGAGGAGCCCCGGGTGTCCGAGATCCACCGGCCCGACGCAGCCGCCGACGCCTCCGCCGGCCCCGTCACCACCCCGACGACCCTGCCGTCTTCCATCGCCCTGCCCGGCCGCTGGCACGCCGATAACGGCGCGCCACCGCCTCGCCACCTGGTCCTCGCCGACGACACCCTGCGCGCCGCCACCGCGTACCGCCTGGCCTGCGAGGGCACCGCCCTGCCCTGGCAGGGCGACTACCAGAACGCGCGCCAACTGCTGCGCGCCATGGCCCGCCGCGCCGAGCAGCCGAGCCGGCGACTCAGCCCCCGTCCGGACGCTCCGGACGCCGCACGCCGGGACACCGCACTCCTGGAGGCGGCACTCCTGGATGCCGCGCCGCAGACCAGGCCCGCCGAGGCCTTCCACCACCACCGGCGGGAACGCGCCCGGCTCGCCCGCGTACCCGGCCGGCTGCTGGTCGCCCTCGACGCCGACCACGGCCTCCGGCTGCGCCGCGCCCCGACGTCCGCCAGGCCTGCGCCGAGGCGTACGGGCCGGCCCGCGGGCCCCTGGTGATCTCGCTGCGCGAGCTGCTGGGCGTGATCGGCGCCCGGCAGTGGCGCGCACGGAGCGTGCACGTACCCGCGCTCGGCGCGCGGATCCACCCGCACTACGGCGTGTTCTCCCCGGTCCGCGGCGAGTACGTCGATCTGGTCGCCCGGGCGCCGCTGCCTCTCGCGGCCGGGCCCGGCACCGGCCCCACCACCGGTCCCGCCTTCGACCTGGGCACCGGCATCGCTGGCCGCCGTACCGGCCCGGCGCGGCTTCTCCCGCGTCCTGGCCACGGACGCCAACCCGCGCGCGCTCGCCTGCGCGGGGGACAACGCCCATCGCCTCGGTCCGGCCGACCGGGTCCTCCCGGTCGGCCCCGGCCTCTACCCACCGGGCGGGGGCCGCGCGGCGCTGGTGGTCTGCAACCCGCCCTGGCCGCCGGCCCGCCCGAGCTCGGCCCTCGAACAGGGCGTCCACGACCCGGACGGCCGGATGCTCCAGGGCTTCCTGGACGGTCTGCCCGAGCGGCTCCAGCCGGGCGGCGAGGGCTGGCTGATCCTCTCCGACCTCGCCGAACAGCTGGGGCTGCGTTCCCGCGCCGACCTGTTGACCGCCTTCAGCGCGGCCGGGCCGCGCGTCGTCGACCGCCTCGACACCCGACCCGGCCACCCCCGCGCCACGACCGCCGCCACCCGGTCGGGCCCGCCCGACCCCCTGCACGCCGCCCGTACCGCCGAGCGGACCTCCCTCTGGCGCCCCGCCGCGGGCTGACGCCCCTCGATCCGACCCACCCGGCCCCCACCGACCCACCGACCCACCGACCCGCCGACACCGACCCACCACCCGACGGGCACCCGGTCACCCATCGCCCGATCGCGCGGCCGAGCGCCGAGGTACCTAGCCTGGAAGGAGGAGGCGATGGCAATGCTTGGAGACGCACCACTGCTGGCGATCATTCCGGCCGCCGACCTGGCCCGGGCCAAGAACTTCTACACCGAGACCCTCGGACTGAAGCTCAAGGAGGAGAGCGCGCAGGATCTCACCTTCGAGTGCGGCGGGACGGAGTTCGGCCTCTACGAGACGCCGAGCGCCGGGCAGGCAGCACACACGCTGGCCAGCTTCAAGGTCGCGGACCTCGACGGCGAGATGGCCGCACTGCGCGAGCGCGGCGTCGTCTTCGAGGAGTACGACCTGCCGGGCCTGAAGACCGTCAACGGTGTCGCGGAGGCGGAGGGCATGCGCGCGGCCTGGTTCAAGGACAGCGAAGGAAACATCCTCTGCGTGAACGAGCGCACCACCACCTAGCACCCGGAGCGGGGCAGTCGCCCCGGGTTCCGCTCGCCGGAGCCCGGGGCGCTGCGCCGCTCCCGCGCCGGACTCGATCGACGGGGCGCCCGGTCGTCCGCCCCGGACCACCTCCTGAACCGAGTGGTCCCTCGTGGTCTGACAGGATTGCCCTGACCAGCCCACCGAGATCATGAGGTGTCCGTGAGTAGCGAATGGACCGTCCACGGGAGCCGGACCATCTACACCAGCCCCTGGGTGGAACTCGACCTGGTCGACGTGGAGCCGCCCGGCCGACCCCGCTACGAACACCACCTGGTCCGGTGGGCGCCGGTCGCGGCGACCGTGGTCCTCGATGAGGAGGACCACGTGCTCATGATGTGGCGACACCGGTTCACCACCGATACCTGGAACTGGGAGATCCCCTGCGGCATCGTCGAGGACGGCGAATCCCCGGAGGCGGCTGCCGTCCGCGAGGTCGAGGAGGAGACCGGCTGGCGGGTGGCCGCTGTCGAGCCGCTCGCCTACAACCAACCGGTGGGCGGTATGAGCAACGCCGAGCACCACGTGTTCCTCGCGCGCAGCGCCGAGTACATCGCGCCGCCTGTGGACACCCACGAGGCCGACCGGATCGAATGGATTCCCCTCGACCGGATCCAGGGCATGATCGATCGGCGGGAGATCGTGGCGGGCGTTGCCGTCACCGGATTGCTGCAACTCCTCGCCCGGCGGACCTGAGGCGTGTCCGACCGGTGGGGTCCGGAACGGCTCTCCCCCGGTCGCTGTCGCCGCGGCCGATCGAACCCGATGGCGCCCGCGGCCCGCTGACCCGCAGAATCCTCCCGTGAACCAGGGTGAACAGGGGGCGGGCGCTCCCCTTGAGTGGGGCGTCGTGGCGAACGTGTCCCGGGAGACCTTCCACGGCCCGGGCGGGGCCGACGTCCAGCAGGGCCTGCGGCACTACCGGCCCGGCGCGCGGGTCTGGGTGCTGCCGCCGCGCTACCCGACCGAGGACGACCAGGTGGAGGTCGTCGGACTCCACCGCGGCGGCCGCAGCCGGCACGTGGGCTTCGTCGTCTTCCGCCGCCATCTGGAGAACTTCCGCGTCAAGGGCGTCTTCAGCCCGGCCGTGGTGCGGGTCCGCGACAAGATGAACTGGAACTGGCGCCGGGTCTGGTGCTGCCCGGCCCTGGCACAGCCGTGGGCGGACCGCTGGAACGCGCTCGCAGCCGGTCTCCCCGCCACCGACCTGCCCGACGGCCTGGCCCACGACCGGCTGCCCTGGCCGGCCCGGATGGTGTGGCCCGAGGTCACCCCCTGCCCGCACGGCGCCGAGCCGGACGCCGCTCCCCACTGAGCCGGACACCACGGGCCCGGCAGCCCGCTCCCGGCAGCCCGCTCCCGGCAGCGCGGCCGTCGGCCACGCGGCAACCCGGCCACAGCCCACCGGCCACGCGGCAACCCGGCCACAGCCCACCCGGTCACCGCCCCCGCGTCAGCCGTCCAGCGGGGCCCGGTCCAGCGCCGCCGCCCCGGGCACGGGTGCCGGGAGCCGGCCCGCCCGGCCGCGCGACGGGCGCGACAGCAGCACGTAGAGCAGCGCCGCGAGCGCGCCCGAGAGGACGAAGCTCAGGTCGATGCCGCCGGTCAGCGGCAGCAGCGGACCCCGGTAGACCGGCGTGTCCACCGCGCACAGCCCGATCGCGCCGCCGGCGGCCCAGGCGACGGTGGCCGGCACGTTCCAGCCCGCGCGGTACCAGTAGATGCCGCCCCGGGTGCCGCGGTTGTAGACCTGCAGCGACCCCCGGTCGTAGTCGCCGCGGCAGCGCCGGTGACCGATCAGCGTGATGACCGCCCACGGGGTCCCGATCGCGGTCAGCACCAGCACGAACGAGGTGACGGCGTCCTGCGCGCTCCAGACGAAGTGGCCGAGGAAGACCAGGCCGGTCGCCGCCCCCGCCACCACGTAGGTGGCCTGCGGCCGGGTCGCGCGGGGCAGGACGGCGTCCAGGTCCAGGCCCATGCTGTACAGCATCAGGCCGGTGTTGCCCGCGCTGCCGAGCAGGCCGTTGAGCAGCAGCGGCAGCAGGATCCACAGCGGCGCGCCGGCGATCAGGCCGCCGACGTAGTCGTCGCCCGCGCCGGTGGCCACGGCGGTGAAGGCGCCGAACAGCTGCGGGACGAGCAGGCCCAGGAACAGGCCGGCGACCGTGGCCCGGAGCACCCGGCGGTCGCCGTGGCGGGCCGGGGAGACGTAGCGGGTGTAGTCGCCGAGCAGGGTGATGAAGGCGATCGGGCCGCTCAGCCCGGCCGCGACCGCCGCCAGCAGCCAGGTCGGCCAGAACCCGCCGAGCAGGTAGCCGCCGTGCGCCGAGCCGTCGAAGTGCGGCGCGAAGGCGAACAGACCGGCGAGCAGCAGGGCGCCCACGGCCCACATCAGCACGCGCTCCAGCTTCAGCAGCAGCCGGTAGCCGAAGACGGCCGCCGTCGCGCTGAGCGCGGCCAGCACGCCGTACGTCGCCACGTACGAGGCACCGCCGGCCGGCAGGCCGAACATCCGGTTGAGCGCGCCGACCACGACGTCGCCGCCGACCCAGAGCGCCAGCGCGGTGTAGCCCAGCGACAGCAGCAGGCCGATCACCGAGCCGAGCAGCCGCCCGCGGACGCCGAAGAACGCGCCGGAACTGGTGGACAGGTTGGTCGCGGTGCGCAGCGACACCAGGGCGAGGGGCGCGGTCAGCGCGATGCCGAGGACGGTCCCCAGGATCAGCGCGGTGGCGGAGGCCCAGAAGGAGAGCCCGAAGGAGACCGGGAGCCAGCCGAAGACCACGACTCCGAAGGCGAGGTTCGAACCGACCAGGATGGACAGCACGTCACGCGGTGTGCTGGTCCGCTCGGCCTCGGGGATGGTGTCGACGCCGTGCTGTTCGATCAGCGCGTGGCCGGCGGACGGGGCGTGGGACATGGGCATCGTCTTCCTGGTGCTCGCCACGTCACGGGGAGGGGATCGCCGCGGCTGTCGCGGGAGCCGGGCCGGGGCCCGGACGGCGCGACTCATCCATGGTTCGTGCCGGAGGCGCGCGGCGACACCGTCCGATCCTCCACAGCGCGGCGCCGCGCGCCCGGGGGCGGCTGTTCGGTGCTACGGCCGCCGTCACCCTCCCGCGGACTCCGCGTCGCCGGGCGCACACGGCGGACCACCGCCGTGGCCGGTTCAGCGGCCGGCGGTACGCGCCACCGCCTCCGCCTCCGGGGAGGCCGGGGCGAGGCGTCCGAGGCCGGTCCGGGGTCAGTCGTCGGTGCCGGCCGCCAGGACCGCGGTGTCGAGCGCGCCGGTGAGCCGGTCCAGCAGGGAGCGCAGGGCGGCCAGGTCCTCGACCGGGAGGCTGGTGGCGGCGAGGAGGCGGCGGGGCACCTGGCCCGCGCGGTCGCGCATGGCCAGCCCGGCGTCGGTGAGGCTGACGGTGACGGAGCGCTCGTCCTCGGGGCTGCGCTCGCGGCGCACCAGGCCGGCCGCCTCCAGCCGCTTGAGCAGCGGGGAGAGCGTGCCGGAGTCGAGCCGAAGCCGCTCACCGATCCGCTTCACCGGCAGGTCGCCGTGCTCCCAGAGCACCAGCATGACCAGGTACTGGGGGTAGGTCAGGCCGAGGTCCTTGAGCAGTACCCGGTAGACGCCGCCGAAGGCGCGCGAGGCCGCGTTGAGGGAGAAGCAGATCTGCTGGTCGAGACGGAGCAGGTGCTCGTCGCGCAGCAGGCCGGCGTCGTCCGGCTCGGGGCGGACGACGTCGGTCGCGGGCGCGGACTCGGGGAGCTTGGCCATGGATCCATCGTACCGACCACCGCGTGCACCATTCAGTTGTGCGCAATTGAATTGCGTGCTCTACTTGTCTCCGGAAGGCGGCCCCACCGGACCGCCGAGGACAGAAGCACGACCGATGCAGGACGGAAGGGACACGGACCCATGGACGCGCTCTACACCGCAGTGGCCACCGCGAACGGCCGGGAGGGCCGCGCCGTCAGCTCCGACGGACAGCTGGACCTGGCGCTGGCGATGCCCGCCGCCCTCGGCGGCAACGGCCAGGGCACCAACCCCGAGCAGCTGTTCGCGGCCGGCTACGCGGCCTGCTTCGCGAGCGCCCTGAGCCTGGTCGGCCGGCAGGCGCGGGTCGACACCAGCGAGGTCTCGGTGACCGCCGAGGTCTCCATCGGCAAGGACGGCGCCGGCTTCGGCCTCGCGGTCGTCCTGCGCGTGGAGCTGCCGGACGCGCTCGCGGGCGAGAACGGCGAGCTGCTGGTCAAGCAGGCGCACGAGGTCTGCCCGTACTCCCGCGCCACCCGCGGCAACATCCCGGTCGAGCTCGTCGTCGAGTAAGGGCCGCGCACCCGCTACGACCGCAGGGCCCGCCGCACACCCGTGCGGCGGGCCCCGCGCCCGTTCAACCCCCGGCCGCCCCGCTCCCCGCCCCACTCCCCGGAGCCGACCCCGGAGCGGGCCCCGACCCTCCCGACCCTCCCCACCCCGCGCCGGATCCACCCCCGGACGCCGGCCCACTCCCGGGCGCCGGCCCGTTCGCGGCGCGCAGGGTGTCCAGGCGGTGGCGGTACTCCCCGGCGTCGATCTCCCCGCGCGCGAACCGTTCGGCGAGCAGCTGCTCCGCCGCCGGCGACGCCGCCCGGCCCGGCGGCACCCCGGCCGCCCCGCCCGGCGGACCCCAACCGCCGGGCGGCACCGGCTTCGGCGTCCGCGAGAGGTGGCGCACCAGCGCGACGGCGGCCAGCACCAGCACCACCAGCGCCAGCAGCATCATGATCGCCATCAGCCCCAGGCCCCAGCCGCTCAGGCCGTGCCCGTGCCCGTTCCAGTGCCGCATCGCGACTACCTCCCAACGCCGAGGCGCCCCACTCACCATCGTGCGCCCGGAAACGACCGGCCGGTCCTGAGGATTGTCTGAGAATGTCCGGAAAGGTACTCCCGTCACGCCACCCCGGCCCGCCGGGGTAGCGTTGCGAGCCATGGACCACCACCCGCCCGGCGACGACCGGGAGCGGCTCGTCGCGGCCGGGGTGCTGCGCCGCTACGAGGACGGGTACCGGCACCCGGCGCTCGGCCACGCTCCGATCAGCTACGTCTCGACCCGGCTCTGGAACGAGCTGACCGCGCTCGCCATCGCCCCGTCCGCGGCCACCGCGACCGCCCACGCGCTGCTGCGCACCATCGCCGCGGACGCGGTCGACGCCGCACTCGCCCCCGGCAACGAGCGGGCCCCGCGCGACGACCTCTACGTGACGCACCCGGCGTTCATCGGCCCGTACCGCCGGGTGGTCTGGTTCCAGCGCTCCGGCCCGGGCGGCCCGATCACCGCGACCTTCCCGCCGGACGCCTGAACCGGCCGCCCGAACCGGACGTCCGAGCCGGACGCCCGAACCGGGGACGGCCCCGGAGCGGCGGCCGCCCCGGAACCGCCCCGCCGGTCAGCGCTCCACCCACAGGCCGTGGCAGACCCAGCTCAGCACGTTCGGCCCGCCCAGCGGCGGGCGGTCGTGGTAGGTGCCGTCCGCCACGGAGAGGTTGACGATCAGGTACGCGTGCCAGTCCGGCCCGACCCCGCGCCGGTCGGCGTGCACCAGCGTGTCGTTGACGAACCAGTCGACCGAGTACGCGCCGAGCACCACGCGCAGGCCGAAGGTCGCCCCCGGGGCTATCCCGGCCGACCCGCCGTGCCAGTAGCGGAAGCCCCCGCGGACGTGGTTCGAGATCTCCAGCAGGTCCGGGTTGTCGGGGTGGTACTCGAAGACGTCCACCTCGTTGCCGCCGTCCCGCCAGGTCCAGATGGCCGGCCAGGCCCCCAGCTGGACCGGGAGCGTGACCCGGGCGCCGAGCACGTCACCGGTGCGCACCTGGAAGCCCTCCGGGCTCCCCTCGGTGGTGAGCAGGCTGCACGTCCACAGCTCCCCGCCGCGGCGGCGGGTCGCGGTGAAGCGGCCGCCGGGGCAGTAGGCCCGGCTGAGGAAGTCGAGCTTGTGGTCCCCCCTGTTGGTCGGCCCCATCCGGGGATAGGCGCTGGTGCGCCCCGCCGTCCACTGCCTGGTCGAAGTGAAGTCCGCGTCGAACACGACTGCCACGGCCGCCTCCCCGGTGCCTCCGGGTGCGCGACGACCACGGCGCCGCCGCGCACACAAAGAGTGACTTACCCGGCACCGTCCGCAGTATGCGAAGCGGATCCTCCGGGTCCGCGGCGGGTGCGGCCCGAGGGAGCGGCCGGGCGCCGCGTCACCCGACCGGGGTCGGCGCCGCGCCGCTGCTGCCGAGACGGTCGGTGACCGAGACGACGCCGTCCACCGAGCGGCACAGGTTCAGCACGATCGGGATCAGGTGCGGCTCCGGGACGCTGCCGCTGAGCACCACCCGGCCCTGGTCCACCTCCACCCCCACCTCGGCCGGGCTGACCCCCTCGACCCGGCCGAGCACCTCCTCGACGATCTCCCGGCGGATCACCCGGTCCTCGCGCAGGAAGATCCGCAGCAGGTCACCGCGGCTGACCATGGCGAACACCCGGCCCTCCGCGTCCAGCACCGGCAGCCGCTTCACCCCGTGCCGGCGCATCAGCCGCGCGGCCGCGACCACGCTGGTGCCGGGCGTGGTGCACACCGCCGGGCCGGTCATCAGGTCCGCCGCGGTGACGGCGCCGCCCGGACCGGTCCGGGCCAGTTCGGGGGCCGGCAGCAGGCTGCCCTGGTCCTCCTGGGCGGCGAGGGTGAGCAGGAGGTCCGCCTCCGAGACGATGCCGAGCGGCCGTCCGTCGGCGTCCACCACCGGGACACCGGTGATGTCGTACTCGGCCAGCAGCGCGACGATCTCCCGGAAGCCGGTCTCGGGCGCGACCCGGACCACGGGGCTGGTCATCACTGATTCGACGGTGGCATGCCGCACGCCGGTTCACCTCGTCCGCGAGCGTCGGACGGCCGGACGACCCCCGTCCGGCCCGTTACCTGGAGCATCGCTCCTCCCCGTGCGCCCCGCCAGGGGCCAAGGGGCTGAACGCGAAGGACCAACGGCCCCGCCCGGCGAACACCGCCCCCACACCCCGCGGGACCGGGCGCGCGTGCGGCTCGCCCGTCCCCCTCGCCGGACTGAGGACGTTCCCCGGCGCCGACGCGCCGGACCGGCGGACCCCTGCCCCGGCCGGGGGCCGCCGGCTTCCGCCCGCCCCGGGCGGCGCAACCATCACATGATCGACTCGTTGGACCGTCCACCACCAGCACGACTCACGGCGGCGGGAGGCCACGGTGGCAGGACGGTCGGAGGGCGGATCACCGCTGCGGGGTGCCGCCGCGCACCCGGTCGCGCGGGCCGAGGCGGCGTTGGTGCGCCACTACCGCCGCCTGGTGCGGCTGGCGTACCTCGCCCTGCCGGCCGACCGGGACCGGCACACCCGGGTGCTCGCCGCGCACGCCGCCGTCCAACGGGCCCTGCCGTCCCGCTGGACCCGCCGCTCCGGCGGCCCGGACGCCCCGGCCGGCCAGGACGAGGACGCGGTGTACGGCGCGCTGCGCCTGCGGGTGCTGCGGTCCGCGCTGCGCCCACGGCCGGCGGACCGGCTGTTCGCGCCGCGGGTCTGGGGCCTGCGGCTGTTCACGCCGGGCGGCGGCGAGGAGGACGCGGCGCTGGACCGGGCGCTGGCCGCCCTGCCGGTGCCCGCCCGGGCCGCGTTCGCGCTGCTGGCCGTGGAGGGGCTGGCGTCCGGCGCGGCCGCCGAGCTGCTGCGGCGGGCCGGAGTGGCCGACCCGGAGCGGGCGGTGGCCGCCGCGGCGGCGCTGCCCGCCCCGGAGGCCGGACGGCCCGCCTTCGACCCCTGCGCCGTCCGCGTCCAGCCGACCGACCTGCTGCGCCGCCGCCGCGCCCTCGGCGCCGCCGTGGCGGTGGCCGCGCTCGCGCTCACCGGCACGGCGGCCGCCCTGGCCGGCACCGGCGGCGGCGCCACCGCGGCACCCGCCCGCCCGCTCCCCGTCCCGCCGGCCGGGACGGCGCCCGATCCGGCCGCGCTGGTCCGGGTGGCGCCGGACCAGTGGCAGCACACCGCCCGGGTCGACTTCTCCGCCTGGCCGGCCCGGGGCGACCGCCGCGACGACGCCGCGCTGCTCGGCCGGGCCCTCGCCGCCTGGTCCCGCCCCGGCCCGCAGACCAGGGCCGAACCGGGGACCGCCACCGGCCCGCCCGCCGGCCCGCCGCAGCTGCTGTTCGCCGGCACGGTCGACGGCACCGACGTGGTGGTGCTGTACGACGGCGGGCGGCTCGCCCGCTACACCGACGGCCGGGGCGGCGACGGGCGCGGCGGCGGGCTCGATCTCGCCCGGGCCGACGACTCCTCCGTCACCACGGCCGGCGCGGTGGTGCTGCACCGCCAGGGCACCTCCGCCCGCTACCTGCTCGCCCCCTGGATCGACACCGCGGAGACCCGCCGGATCGACCAGCCGGACGCGCCCGCCAAGCCGCTGGACCGGGCGGACGGCGTCACGGCCACCGCGCCGGCCGTCGCCACCGGCCCCAACTCCCCCGGTGCGTTCGCGGACTGCCGCGGCGCCACCGTGCTCCAGCTGCGCTCCTCCCCCGTGCTCCCGGAGAAGCAGGCGTTCCTGCTGGCCGACCTCGGCGGGCTCGTCCCCGCCCACCTCGGCTACACCCCGCCGCCGGACCGCGGCCAGTCGGCCACCGAGCCGCGCGAGGCGGTCACCCCGGACGCGCTGCAGGCCTGGGCGCGGGCCGGCTGCGCCGTGCCGGACGGCACGCCCGGGGTCAAGGAGCTGAACCTCTGGGCGTTCGCGGTGCAGCAGTTGCCGCAGAACGCGGGCGCCGCCTCCTGGGTCTGCCTGCGGGCGGACCGCTGGAACGGCGGGGGCAGCGCCGTGACGGCCGTGCTGCTGCCGGGGGCGCGCGGCCCGCAGCGCACCGGCGGCGGCCCCGGCCGGGCGTGCAGCCGGTTCGAGCCGGACACCGTCGGCTGGACGTGGTGGCGTTCCCCGCAGGGCACCGAGTTCCTGCTGGCGGCGGGCAGCCGCCGGGTCACCCGGCTCACCGTCAAGGGCCCGGACTGGGCGGCCGACCGGCCCGCACCCGACCACACCCTCGCCGTCGAACGCCCTGCCCGGGCCGCCGTGTCGGTGGAGGCCGTGCTCGACGGCGGCGGCCGGATCACCCCGCCGAAGTGAGGACGGGGCCGGACGGGCCCCGGGTCAACGGGGCGTCAGCTCGGCCGGGTAGTCCGGCAGGGCGACGGTGCTGACCCTCTTGCCCAGCTCCAGCATCCGGTTCAGGATCCACGGCCGGCCCAGCAGCGCGTTGCGCAGCCGCAGCCCGGCGGCCGTCCGCGGGGCGAGGAACGGGCCGGTGCGGTCGCCGCCCTTCTGGCAGCCCTCGGCGTAGCCGCGCACGATGCTCTCGTACCGGGTGAAGGCGGTGCGGTGGTCGCCGCGGGCGCGGGCGAGTTCGCCGGCCAGGACGTACGCGGCGACCACGGCGGTGCCGGTGCCCATGCCGCCGATGGTGGCGCCGCAGGCGGCGTCCCCGAGCAGGGCGACCCGGCCGCTGGACCAGCCGGGGACGTCCACCCGGCTGATCGAGTCGAAGTACAGCTCCGGGGCCTCGCGCAGGCTGTCCAGCAGCCGCGGCACCTCCCAGCCGAGGCCCGCGAACGCGTGCCGGACCAGCTCCTTCTGCTGCTCGGTGTCGTGCCGGTCGTAGCGGAGCCCGGCCGAGGCGAAGAGCACGAACGCGCCGGCCCGGGCGTGGTCGCGGTGGTCCGCGCCGAGCGCGGCGAGCCGGCCGGGCACGTTGAGGCCGACCGCACCGGGCGGCAGGCCCAGGTGGTTGGGCAACTGCCAGGTGGCGGCGTAGTAGCCGAGGTGGCGGACGTAGCGCTGCTCGGGGCCGAAGGCGAGCCGGCGGACGTTGGAGTGCAGCCCGTCCGCGCCGATCACCAGGTCGAAGGTGCGCGGGGTGCCGCGCCGGAACTCCGCGCGGACGCCGGCGGCCGTCTCCCGGAGCGCGGTGATCGAGTCGCCGAAGACGTACTCGGTGGAGGGCAGGCTGTGCCGGTGGAGCACCTGGGCCAGCTCGCCGCGCGGCACCTCGATCTCGCCGCCCGCGAAGTCGGCGGGGAGGTGCAGCAGCCGGCGGCCGCGCTCGTCGACGAAGGTCATCGGGGTGCCGCCGGTGCCGAGCCGGCGCAGCTCGTCGAGCAGGCCCATCCGCGCCAGTACGGTCCGGTGCGTCTCGCCGCGGAAGTCGACGGCCTGGCCGCCGCCGCGCAGGGCAGGGGCGAGCTCGACCACGGTCGGCTCGAAGCCGTAGCGCCCCAGCCAGTGGGCCAGCGCGGGGCCGGCGATGCTCGCGCCCGAGATGAGGACCTTGGCGCCCATGAGAACCACTCCGTCCGTCGGGATCCGCCGGGCTCCGCCGGGGTCCAAAACTGTGTCCGATGGACACTGATTGCTGCTGTGTACGGTAGACACAGTTGAGGGGTTCGGCAAGGGGCCCCGTCGGCACGAGACGGGAGCGGCGATTGACCAGCGGATCCGACGACGGGCCCGGCCGGACGGCACGGCTGCTCTGGGGCCCGCACCCGAAGCCGACCCGGGGGCCGAAGCCGGCGCTCAGCCTGGAGCGGATCGCCAGGGCGGGCATCGAGATCGCGGACGCGGAGGGGCTCGGCGCCGTCTCGATGCAACGCGTCGCCGGGCTGCTCGACCACACCAAGATGGCGCTCTACCGCTACGTGCCCGGCAAGGCGGAGCTGGTCGCGCTGATGGTCGAGGCGGCGGTCGGCTCACCCGAAGGGAACTCCGGCCTTCCCGGCTGGCGCGGGCAGCTCGACCACTGGGCCCGCCAGTTGGCCGAGGCCTTCGGCGCCCACCCGTGGCTGCTGGACGCCACCGTCGGCCCCCGGGTGATGGGCCCGACCGAACTCGCCTGGCTGGAGCGGGTGGTGGCCGCGCTGGACGGCACCGGGCTGACCGGCCCCGAGCGGATGGACGCCGCCGCGCTGCTGGCCGGACACGTCCGCGGCATCGCCGAGCAGGCCCGGGCCGCCGGGCCGGGCGGCGCACCCGAGTCGCGACTGCTCGCCGTCCTCGGCGGGCTGGTCCGGGAACACGCCGACCGCTTTCCGGCGCTCGCGGCGGCGATGACGGCGCCGGACGGCCGCGACCAGGCGCTGGACTTCGGCCTGGAGCGCATCCTCGACGGGCTGGAGGCGCTGATCGCCCGCCGGGCCCGGCCGCCCGTCTGAGCCCCGGCGGAGCGGGCGGGGCTCGCGCGGCCTCCCGGCCGGGACGGGCGGCGCCACCCCCACCGGCCGGGCCGGCCGGGGCGCGGCGCCGCGTCGTCAGACCGGTTCGCCGACCTGCGCCGGAACCCTCGGACGGTCCGTCACCCGGGCCGGCCGGGCCGGCCACCAGACCAGGTCGCCCAGGTCGCGGACCAGCGCGGGGACGAGCAGCGAACGCACCAGCAGGGTGTCCAGCAGCACGCCGAAGGCGACGATGAAGGCGATCTGGGCGAGGAAGGCCAGCGGGATCACCCCGAGCGCGGCGAAGGTCGCGGCGAGCACCACCCCCGCCGAGGTGATCACCCCGCCGGTCGCGGTCAGGCCGCGCAGCACCCCCTCCCGGGTGCCCACCCGCAGCGCCTCCTCACGGACCCGGGTCATCAGGAAGATGTTGTAGTCCACGCCCAGCGCGACCAGGAACACGAACCCGTACAGCGGCACCGAGGGGTCGGTGGCGGAGAAGCCGAACACGTGCGGGAAGACCAGCGCGCTGACGCCGAGCGTCGCCAGGTAGGAGAGCGCCACGGTGGCGGCCAGCAGCACCGGCGCGAGCAGCGAGCGCAGCAGCAGGACCAGCACGGCCAGGACGCAGAGCAGCACCACCGGCATGATCAACGCGCGGTCGCGCTCGGCCGTGACCCGGGTGTCGTACTGCTGCGCGGTGTAGCCGCCGACCAGCGCGTCCGCCCCCGGCACCGCGTGCACGGCCTGCCGCAGGCGCCGCACCGTGGCGATCGCCTCGTCGCTGTCGGTCGGGTCGGCGAGCGTGACGTCCAGCCGCACCCGCCCGTCCACCACCCTGGGCGGACCGCCCGGGGCGCCGCCGGTGAACGGCCGGACGCCGGCCGTGCCGGGGACGGCGGCCGCGGCGGTGACCGCCTCCGCCTGCCCGGCCGCGGCGAGCACGACGGCCGGGTTGCCGGCGCCGCCCGCGAAGTGCGCGGACAGCAGCCGCTGCCCGGCGACCGAGGGCTGGGCCTTGATGAACAGTTCGCTCTGCGGCACGCCCCCGGAGTCCAGGGTGGGCGCGAACGCCGCCAGCGCGGCCAGCACGGCCAGGCTCGCCGCCCAGGTCGCGCGCGGCCGGCGGCCGACCAGCGCGGCCACCCGGTCCCAGACGGCGTGCACCGGGGCACGCCCGTCGGCGGCCGGCCGGGCCGGCCAGTAGGCGGCGCGGCCGAGCAGGGCGAGCGCGGCCGGCAGGAAGGTCAGGGCGGACAGCACCGCGCAGCCGATCCCGATCGCGCCGACCGGGCCGAGCGCCCGGTTGTTCGTCAGGTCGGACAGCAGCAGCACGAGCAGGCCCAGGGCGACGGTGGCCCCGGAGGCGGCGATCGGTTCGACCGACCGCCGCCAGGCGGTGCGCATCGCGGCCAGCCGGTCACCGTGCAGGTGCAGTTCCTCGCGGAAACGGGCGGAGAGCAGCAGCCCGTAGTCGGTGGCGGCGCCGATCACCAGGATCGACAGCAGGCCCTGCACCTGGCCGTCCACCCGGACCAGGTCGTGCCGGGCGAGCAGGTACACCAGCGCGCAGGCGATCCCGAGCGCGAACACGGCGCCGAGGATCACCAGCAGCGGGAGCAGCACGGCCCGGTACACGACGAGCAGGATCAGCAGCACCACGCCGAGGGCGACGCCGAGCAGCAGCCCGTCGATCCCGGCGAAGGCGCTGCCGAGGTCGGCCGCCATCGCGGCCGGCCCGGCCAGACCGACGGTGGCGTCCGGCACCCGGACTGCGAGCGCGCGCACGGCCCGGACGCTGTCACCGGTCCCCCGCCCGAGGTCGGCGCGCAGCTGCACGACGCCCTGCAACGCCCGGCCGTCCTCGGCGGGCACCGCGGGCGAGACCCGCCCGGTCGCGCCGGGGACGCCCGCGGCCGCGCGCAACGCCTGCTCGGCGGCGGCGCGCTGGGTGGCGTCGACGGCCCCGGTGCGGCTCTCCCAGACCACGATCACCGGCACCGCGGCGACGCTCTGGAACCCCTGCCCGAGCCGCGCGACCTCGGTGGACTCGGCGCTGCGCGGCAGGAACGCGGCCCGGTCGTTGGTGGCCACCGCGGAGAGCTTCCCCGCGTACGAGCCGAACGCCCCGCCCAGGCCGAGCCAGACGACGAGGAGTGCGAGGGGGATCAACAGCCGGGCTCGACGCCGGGCGCTGGGGCTGCCGGTTCGCATCGGGAAACGCCCTTCACGGCGGGGCGGTGACGGTCCGTCGCATGCTATCCCCCGGCGCTCGGCCGACCCGGCCACCACTCCGCCCGGCGCGCCGCCCCCGCGGCCGGGGAGCTACGGGCGACGACCCGGCGGGGCCCTCGGGCGTGTCGGACGATGCGCGTCGGATCGGCGCGCGGCGTCGGGGTGCGCGCATCGCCAGGCGGAGGCTGGGGGGACCCCACCCGGCCGGAGGCTGGGGACCATCGGCGACCGACGACGCGGCGAGGTGCGTGCCCGGAGGTACCTCCCGGCCGAAGGCTGGAGGAGCGTCGCGCGCCCGGCGGGAATCGTCAGACACGCCTTAGCATGTCGGCCCATGGCGATCTTCGTGCATCTGACTTCGGCGGGCAGCGCGGCGCGGATCCGGCGCGCGGGTGTCCGGGCGGAGAGCCGGGGACAGGGCGGCGTGCGGGGCGTCTACTGCTTTCCGGTGCTGCCCTCGTACCAGCTCACCCACCAATGGCTGCGGGAGCTGGCCCGGTTCGGGACGCGGGGCGGGCTGGTGGCGGTGCACGTCCGGCTGGACGACGAGCAGCCGGTGCTGGTCGGCCACTACACGCACCGCGCCGAGGGCGCCCAGCAGCGGGTGCCGGCGGCGGAGGCGGTACGGCGGATCGGCGCGCTGGACGACCCGCGCGGCTGGGAGGTGTTCCTGCCGCGGGCCGTGACCGCCCGCGAGGTGCACCGGATCCGCACCGCGCCGCAGGTGGTGGGCTGGCGGTACCGCCCCGACGCGCACGGCACCCGGCCGTGCACCTGCGGCGCCTGCCGGGTCCGCGGCGAGTACGGCGGCCGCCGGATGCGCGACCGCCTCGCGCATCCCCTGGACGGCCCGCCGCCCCCCGTGCCCGTTCTGCTCGCGCGGATCGCGGCCGCGGGTGACCCGAGTGACCCGGGTGACCCGGCCCTGCTGCGCGAGACGCTGGGCTGGTTCGGCCTGCGCCGCCGCGGCCCGGTGGGCGCGCTCGCGCCGCTCGCGGCCCACCCGGACCCCGCCGTCCGGGAGGCCGTGGTGTGGGCGGTCTGCGGCTGGTCCACCCCCGGCGTCGGCGCGCTGCTGGACCGCCTCGCGGACGACCCCGATCCCGAGGTCCGCGAGGCGGTCGAGGCGGTGCGGGACGACGACTGACGGCTACCGGCTGCCCGGCTGCCCGGCTGCCCGGCTGCCCGGCTGCCGCGTCAGGAGACCCGCTTCAGCTGCCAGGAGTTCTTGTTGAAGCTGGGCACCGCGGAGTAGTTGCAGCCGGAGCTGTAGAACTCGCTGACCTGCACCCAGCCGGCCGGCGGCCAGGTCGAGGCGCAGGCGTTGACGACGGTGCCGACCGGGTAGCCGCTGAGCTGCATGACCTTCTTGATGTTCGGGTTGAACGTGGAGCCGCAGCTGAAGCTGTTCCACCACTGCACGTCGACGTACCCGGCCGGGGTGAGCGAGCTCCCGCACATGGTCGTCGTGTCCCCGGGCGCGGCGTGCGCCGTGGTCATCGACAGCGTCAGCGCGGCGGCGGTACACCCCAAGGTCAGGGCGACGTTCCGGAGGCGGGACATGAGGCGGCTCCTCTCTCGGCGACACGGCGTGTCCGCGTCAGCCGCCATCCTGTCGTGACCGTCCGCCCACGCACAGCGCCTTTCCGGCCATGATCCCCGGGGCGCCCCGGCCGGATTCCGTCCGTAGCCACCCCACCGGCCTCACCCGACGCTCAGGCCGTCGAGCCGCCGCTCAGCGGCGAGGGACCCGCCGCGTCGTCACCCCACGGCGCGGCGCACCAGTGCTCGACGAGGTGCCGGGCCGTACCGGCCACCCCGTCCGGTGGGGCGCCGACCGCCACCAGGGCACGGGCGAGCCGGTCCGGGGCGTCCGCGGGCAGCCCGCCCCGCCGCAGGGCGGTGAGCAGGAGCAGCAGCCGGGCGTCACGGTCCTGGACGCCCGGCGCCTCCCGGTCGGGGGACTCGGCGAACGCGACCAGCTCGGCCCAGGGCAGGCCGGGACCGGCCCGGTCGCCCTCGAAGGTGACGAGCTCCTCGGGCACCGACCGGCCCGGGCGGCCGAGCAGGCAGTCGACGCCGTGATCGCCCGGCAGGTTGCGGTAGACGACCATGACCACCCGGCCGTCGGCGGCGGGTATCCGGAACACCAGCCAGCGGTCCGGGTCGAGCAGCAGTTCCGTCAGCGCGTCGGTGTCGGCACCGTCGCAGCCGAACCGCTCCGGATCCTGGTCCCGGCCGGGGGCGCACAGCCCGAGGAGGTGGGCCGCCCAGAAACCCGGGCGGTCCAGCAGCGGCTCGCCGGCCACCAACGGGCCGGGGTATCCCTCGATCAGCACCCCGTCAGCATGGCACCGGCCACTGACAATCCCGGGCGAAGGACGAGCCGGTCCCGGCCCGGACCCGCTGGGCGGACGTGCCCGGGGTGGACGGCGTGCGCGCCCGCCGCGCCGTCACCGGGTCTCAGGCCCCGCCGCCCGGCCCGTCGCTGGCGGATCGTCGGGTCGGCGGACCACCGGTCGGGCCGCGCCCGGGCCGGTCCGCCGGGAGCTTGCCGGTGAACAGGAAGCTCGCGGCGGTGATCACGGTGCAGGCGAGCACCGCGGCCTTCAGGCCGTCGATCTGCGCGCTCTCGTAGTTCTCGACGAGGGCGGCGGCCTCCTCCGGCGGCACCTCCGGGTGGCCGGCCAGCGCCGCCGCCACGTCGTCGGCCGGGACGAAGGAGACACCCGCCTCGATCCGGACGGCCGCCTGCCCGGCGACCGCCTCGGAGATGCGCGGGTCGGACTCGATCCCGCTGGACGCGGCACCGGCCAGTGCGCCGATGAGGATGGCGCCGATCAACGCCGTCCCGAGCGAGGAGCCGAGGTTCTGCGCGGTGTACTGGAGGCCGCCGGCCTCACTCCGCTCCGCCTCCTGCACGCTGGACTGCACGGTGTTGCCCAGTTGGGAGGCGAGCATCCCCATGCCGAGGCCGAGGAGGGCCATCGCCCCGGCGAACGAGGCCCCGTGCAGCTCCGGCTCGATCGCCCCGATGAGCCACAGGGTGGCGGCGAGGAGGACCACCAGCCCGCCGCGCACGATGGTGCGGGGGGAGGCGACCCGCAGCAGCAGCGAGCCACCCAACGAGGCGGCGAGCATCGTCACGGACACCGGCAGCAGCTTCAGCCCGGTCTCGAAGGCGTCGAGCCCCTGCACGACCTGGAGGTAGAGCGGGATGACGAAGAACAGGCCGAGCAGGATGGTGTTCTGGTTGAGCAGCGTCGTCAGCCCCGACCGCAGGGCGCCGTTGCCGAACAGGTCGAGGGAGACGAGCGGCTCCCGCCCGCGGGCCTCCCTCCGCCGCTCGTGCAGGCAGAAGAGGTACAGCAGCGCGCCGCCGAGGGCGACGACGAACAGGGTGGGCGCGAACCCCAGCACGGTGAACGGCGGATTGCGCGGCTGGACCCAGCCCCAGGTGCCGCTCTGCAGCACGGCGAGGACCACCAGGGCCAGCCCGGCCGCCGACAGCACCACGCCGGCCGTGTCGAGGGAGGTGCGATGGGCCGGCGGCGGCTCGCGCGGGATCCAGCGCATCAGCAGCAGGATGAGCAGGACCAGGACCACCTCCCCGGCGAAGACCAGCCGCCACGTCAGGTAGGTGGTGACCCAGCCGCCGAGCAGCGGGCCGACGGCGATGCCCGCGCCGGCCAGGCCACCGACGACGCCGTAGGCCACCGCCCGGTCGCGGCCGGTGTAGGTGCCGGCGACCAGGGCCGCCAGGGCGGGCAGGACGAGCGCCGCGCCCAGTCCCTCGATGACCGACCAGCCGAGGGCGAGCACCCCGAGCGTGGGCGCGACCGCGGTCAGCCCGGACCCGACCCCGTACACGGCCAGACCGACCACGAAGACGCGGCGCCGGCCGAACATGTCCCCGATCTTGCCGCCGGTCAGCATGAAGGCCGCCATCACCAGGGTGTAGAGGGTGATCACGGCCTGGATCGCGGTGACCTCGGTGTCGAAGTCCTCGACCAGCTGGCTGATCGACACGTTCATGACCGAGGCGTCCAGCACCATCAGGAACTGGGCCGCCCCGAGCACGGCTAACGCCTTCCAGCGGTTCACGACTCCTCCAAGGGGTCCTGGAGCCAAGGGGTCCTGAGGACGAGGGGTTCCCGGGCCGCCTGACCGCGGGCGCGCCACCCGGCACCGGCCGCGCCGGGTTGGGGCGCGGCGCGGGCTCGGGGCGGGCCGTTGCGGCTGCGGCTCAGCCGTTGAGGATGCGGGCCTTCTGGGCCGCGAACTCCTCCTCCGTCAGGACGCCCTGCTCCTTGAGCGTCGCGAGGTCCTTCAGCTGGTCGAGCTTGGATTCCATGGAGACGGCGGGTGCCGGGGCGGGCGGCGGCGCGGGCTGCTCGTAAACGGGCTGCTGGGCCGCCTCCTGCTGGGCCCAGCGGCCGGCCTGACGGCGCGAGACGCGGTTGGACACGGCCGTGGCCGTCCCCGCGACGACCGCGGTCCGTGCGACTCCTCGAAGTAGTCCGGGCATGACTTCCTGCCTGAGGTGTGAGAGCTGGGGTGCGAAGGCTTGGGGTGCGGGCGGACGGAGCCGGGGGCGGCCCCGGTCAGCTCACGGTGTCGAGCGCGTCCAGCGCCTCGATGACGTCCTGGACGGGCACGCGTCCGCTCGCGACCATGCGGGCACCGGCGTGGCGCAGGGCCGCGACCAGCGGTGCGGCCCACAGGTTCTCGTAGAGCAGCACCGCGGCGGAGTCGCCCGGCCCGATCAGGGCACCGGCCTCGGCGAGGTCGTCCTGGCCCATGAGGCCGGACGAGACGCCCTCGAAGAAGGTGAGGTCGAGTTCGCCGTCGCCGTTCACGTCGGCGAGTTCCAGGCCGATGACCGAGCCGTCCTCCTCCTTCTTGATGAAGGTCAGGTCGAGGATGCGGATGATGCCCCGGTCGACCAGGTCGACGAGAACGGGCATGCCCTCCCCGGTCATCCGGCTGCCGGGGAACTCGACGACCACGTAGTCGATCGGGCCCGGCTCGTCCAGCTGCCGCGCGCTGTTGGGTTCGTTGCTCACGTCCGCTCCTGGTGAGAGAGGTCCGGTCGGCGGGACGCACCGGGGCGAGCTCCGGGCCCGGTTCCCGGGGGATCCGTCCCGCTGTGACGCTACCGCCGCCCCGCGCCGACGGGATCACCTCTTTGGGGTGACCCTGCGACACCCGGCGGCACCCGGCGGCCGACCGGCCCGGCGACACCCGGCCCGCGCATCCGGGCCGTCCAGCCGTTGCAGCCGGACGACGGCCATTCGAGGATCGAGGGAGGGCACCCCGCCGGACGCCCGTCCGGCACTACGGCTGGTGATGACCATGACCTCAGCGCCGAGGCGCCGGACCGCCGTCCCCCCGGGACGGGAACCGTCCGCCGCGGACACCGTCCTGGCCACCCGCCTGCGGGTTCCCCCCGTCCCCGCGACGTTCGTCCGCAGGGCGCGGCTGGCCGACCGGCTCACCCGCGGCGTGCGGGAGCACCCGCTGGTCCTCGTCAACGGCCCCGCCGGCGCCGGCAAGACCCTGCTGGTCTGCGACTGGGTGCGGACCGCGCCGCTGCCGGGCCCCGCCGCCTGGCTCACCCTGGAGGAGCAGGACGGCGAGCCCGGCGCCCTCCCGGCCCTGCTCGCCGAGGCGCTCCGCCGCACCGGCGTCCCCCTGCCGGCCGAACCGGCGCCCGCCCGCCCTTCCGGGCGGGCCGACCCGGGCCTGCCGGCCCTCCTGGCGGGCGCCCTCGCCGGCCGCCGGGAGCCCGTCGTCCTCGTCCTCGACGAGTTCGAGCGGCTGACCGCCCCGGGCCTCGCCGCGGACCTCCACACCCTGCTGCGGCACGCCGGGGACGGTCTGCGCCTCGTCCTGGTCAGCCGCACCGAACCGCTGCTGCCCCTGCACCGCTACCGCGCGGCGGACGAGATCACCGAGGTCCGCGCCGCCGACCTCGCCTTCACCCCCGGCGAGGCCGCCGTCCTGCTGCGCCGCCACGGCCTCGCCCTGTCCGAGGACGGCGTCCGGGCCCTGACCAGGCGTACCGAGGGGTGGGCGGCCGGCCTGCGCCTGTGTGCGCTGGCCACCGAACACGCCGAGGACCGCGAACGCTACCTCAAGGAGTTCGAGGCCGGGCACAGCGTGATCGCGGACTTCCTGCTGGCCGAGGTCCTGGACGCCCAGCCGGCGCCGACCCGCGACCTGCTGCTGCGCACCAGCCTGCTCGACCGCACCCACCCGTCGCTGGCTAACGCCCTGACCGGGCGCGACGACGCGGAGCGCACGCTGGAGGAGCTCGCCCGCGCGAACGCGTTCATCACCCCGCTGGGCCACTCCTGGTACCGCCACCACCCGCTGTTCGCGGAGATCCTCCGGGTGCACCTGCGGGCCTGCCACCCCGGTCTGCCGCAGGAGCTGCACGCCGCGGCCGCCCGCTGGCTGCACGCGGCCGGTCTGCTCGACGAGGCGCTGCGGCACGCGGCCGCCGCGGCGGAGTGGGAGCTCGCGGCGAGCTGGCTGGTCGAGGACCTCGCCATCGGGCAGTTCTTCGGCGACCGGGCCGCCGCGGCGCCGACCGGGGTGTTCACCGCGATGCCGCCGGGCACCGGCGGTGCGGCCGCGGACCTCGTCCGGGCCGCCCGGGCGCTGGCCGCGCGGGACCCCGAAACCGCCGCCGCCCACCTGGACCGCGCCCAGCGGCGCGCGGCCGTCCCCGGCGCCGACGGCGTCCCGGCGAGGCTGACCGCGGCCGTGCTGCGCCTGCGCCTGCTGGCGGCCCGCCCGGACGGGGACGGCGCGGCAGCCGAGGAGGCCGCGCGCGCCGTCGAGCGGCTGCGCCGGGAGGTCCCCGAGCGGTGGCGCGACCATCCGGAGCTGTCCGCGCTGGCGTCGGCCGCGCTCGCCACCGCCCGGCTGTGGGCGGGGAACGTCGACGAGGCCCGCGCCGGCCTGCTCGCGGCGGTCGGCGGGAGGGCCGGGGAGGGCCGTCCGGTGGTCCTGCCGGAGTCGCGGAGCCTGCTCGCCCTGGCGGAACTGCTGAGGGGCGCCCCGGGCCGGGCCGAGTCGCACGCCCTCGACGCGGTGGGCGACGCGGGGACGCGGGGGCCGGCCGGGAGCAGCGGGTGCGGCCTCGCCCACCTCGTCCTGGCGGAGGTCGCGGCGGAGCGCGACGACCTGCCGGCGGCCCGGCTCAGCCTCCGGCGCGCCGAGGAGGACCGGGAAGGCGCCGGGAACCCCCTGCAGCAGGCGGAGCTCGGCGTCACCCGGGCCCGGTTGGCGCTCTCCGGCGGTGACCCGCGCGAAGCCCTCGCCGTGCTCGGCCGCCCGGCGCCGCCCGGGCGTTCGAAGGGAACGCCGGACGGGCGGCCGCCCGCCGCACCTGCCTGGGAGGCGTCGCCCTGGGCCCGGGAGCGCGCGGCCGCCGTCGCCGCGGCGGCGCTGCTCGGCACCGGCGACCCCCGGGCGGCCCTGGAGGCGCTGGACGCCGCCCGGGCCTGCGGCCCGGAGGCCGCCCTGGTCGCGGCCCGGGCGCACCTGGCCCGCGGCGACCGGAAGGCGGCGCTGGAGGCCCTCCCCCGGGACGTCGGCGGCGCCCCGGCCCTCGCCACTCGCGCCCTGCTGGTGCGGGCCGAGTCGGATCTGGCCACCGGTCACGACGGCGCCGCACTGCGCCTCGTCGCGCACGCCCTGGCGGTGGCCCGGCCCGACCGGCTGCGCCGGCCCTTCCTGGAGGCCGGCCCGTCGCTGCGGTCCTTCCTGCGCGGCCGGCCGGTGCTGGCCTCCGCCCACGGGTGGCTGTCCGACCTGCTGCCCGACGGCGGGGCACCGGCCCCCGTGGCCGCCCCGCCGCCGGTCGAGCCGCTGAGCGCGCGCGAGCAGGAGGTGCTCGAACGGGTCGCGCAACTGATGTCGACCGCCGAGGTCGCGGACGAGCTCAACCTTTCGGTCAACACGGTCAAGACCCATCTGAAGAGCATCAACCGCAAGCTGTGCACCACCCGCCGCGCCGACGCCGTCCGGCAGGCCCGTCGGCTGCACCTGCTGTAGCGGGCGGGTTCACCTCGGTCGGGTGATGCCCGGAGCGCGCGGGCCCGGTCAGGATGAAGGCCGGCACCGGGCCACCGGCCCGCCGGGCCTCGTTCGAGCCAGGAACGACCGGTCCGGGAACGACCGGTCCGGGAACGACCGGTCCGGGAACGTCCGATCCGGGGAACCACGCATGCGCTACGAGATCAGAGTCGCCGGCTGGATGTCGGACGTCCTGCGGCGCGAGGGATTCCCCGACCTGGAGAGCTGCCTCCTCGCGGGCGAGACCGTGCTGGTCGGCCACATCGTCGACGAGGCCCACCTGTACGGCCTGCTGGCCCGCTTCCAGGCGCTGGGCCTGCGGGTCACCGAGTTCCGGCAACTGGTGGAATGAGGGCGCTGCCGGACTGACGCGAATTCACCCTCCCCCGGGCGGGGTGCGGAAAACGGCGGCTCCCACCCCTTGCGTGTGCAATTTCACATTACTATGTTACTGATCACGCCGACGGCAGCCGCGGACCCGGAACGCGGCCGCCGCCCCGGGCTGCCCAGCCACGCCTCCGACGGCGGAGATCCTCCCGCCCGGCACCGCCCCGCACCGCCCCGCACAGCACCGCGCACAGCACAGCCCCGCACAGCACAGCACCGCGCATGCACCGCCGGAGCCCCCTGTCCGGCTCCCGTGAAGCACCTTCACCCACCCCCACCCCGGCAGCCGCCGCCCGCGCCACCGTGTGCCCGGCCGGCCGCTGCCCCCTGCAAGGAGACCCGGTGTCATCCTCCCCCTCCGCACGTCGCATCCTGCTCGCGGCCGCGCTCGCCGCCGCCCTCACGCTGCCCGCGCTGCAGAGCGCCCAGGCCGCACCGTCCGCACCGGCGGCCCCCACCGCGCCCACCCCGGTGGCGCCCACGACGGCGCAGGACGTCCCCGAGCGGACCGCCTACGACGAGGTCGACCGCCTCGGCGACGCCGTCGCCGAGCCCGGCAGCGCCGCACCCGCCCCCGGCGGCGGCTCGCTGGGCGACTCCCTGATCCCCGGTCTGCTGGCCGACCAGCCCGGCGCCCCCGCCCCGACGGCCGATCAGATCGCCTCCGACACCGCCGGCACGGCCGCCCCGACCACCGCCGCCGGCGTCCCCTGCACCCTCGACGGCATGACCGGCCTCGGCCCCCAGCAGCTCGTCGCGTTCCTCACCGACCCCGCGGTCAGCGCGGACGGCTGCCTGAAGGGCATCCTGTGGACCTGGGACGCCCGCTTCGCCACCACCATGGACGACGCCCACGTGCGCGCCGTGGCCGACCGCGTCACCGAACTGTCCGCCACCGACGACGGCACCGGCTCCTCGCACCTCTACGAGCTGTGGACGTTCCTGCACGCGACCGTCTACCACGACTACGGCCACGGCGAGATCGACGTCACCGACGCCGACACGCTCGCCGCGATCCAGCGCGCCATCGACGCCTACACCGCGAGCGCCCACGCCTTCGACCTCACCGACCGGGCGGCCGCGATCCTGCGCGAGACGGCCATCACCGCCGGCAGCGACGGCCTGCGCCAGCGGAACCTCACCCTGGCCCGCCGGATCCTGTCCGTCCTCGCCCCGGGCACCACCGTCGCGGACAACGCCCAGTGGAGCAAGGCGGTGCTCCAGGCCCTCAACCTCAACTACCTGGGCATCCGCAACCAGGACCAGGCGTTCATGGCGGCCGTCGCCGCCGACCCCGGCTACCGCGCCACCGTCCGCGCCTTCGCCTCCTACGGCCACCTCAAGGGCACCAAGACCGCCTGGGCGGCCCGCGACGCGATGGCCGAGTACGGCCGCTTCGGCCAGATAGCCGCCCTGCGCGACGGCGTCGTCGCCGACCTCGGCCCGCTCCTCGACGCCACGAAGGCGACGTACGGCGAGTACTCCGACCCGTGGGCCAAGCTCATCGGCTGGGCCGCCTTCTACGGGGTCTGCGAGCAGTACGGCGTCTGCGTCAGCCAGCTGGAGGACCGGCTCTTCCCGCACACCTACCGCTACGACAACGGCGCCATCGAGGTCCGCACCGCGCTCGACAAGGCCACCGTCGACCAGATGTACTACGCCGGCAAGCAGGTGAAGAGCCAGTACTTCCGCGTCCTGGGCACCGACCAGCCGCTGGCCGGCGACACCAACACCACGCTGCACATCCACCTGTACTCGTCGCGCGCCGACTACGAGGTCTACCACCCGGTGCTGACCGGCTACGGCACCGCCAACGGCGGCATCTACATCGAGCGCGGCGCCACCTTCTACACCTACCAGCGCCGGGTGCCCCAGGACTCCCAGCTCACCCTGGAGGAGCTGTTCCGGCACGAGTACGTGCACTACCTCAACGGCCGCTGGGCCACCCCGGGCTACTTCAACGATCCGCGCTGGTACGCCGACAACATGACCACCGCGATGGACGAGGGCACCGCGGAGTTCTTCGACGGCGCCACCCGCGACCAGGGCATCCTGGTCCGCAAGTCCCTCGTCCGCAAGCTCGCCGCCGACGAGGCCAAGGGCATCCCCCGGCTGACCGTCGACCAGCTCATCCACGCCGGCTACGAGTCCACCCCGGCGTTCCACTTCTACAACTACGCCGGCACGTTCTTCGAGTTCCTCTGGCTCCGCCACCCGTCGCTGCTCCGCGAGATGTACGGCTACCAGCGCGCGGACGACCCGGCCGGCTTCAACGCCTGGCGCAACCGCGTCGGCGCGGACGCCGCCCTCCAGGCCGAGTACGACGCCTTCCTCGACGCCCGGATCGGCGAGGTCGACAAGCTCTACGTCCCGGTCACCACCTACACCCCCAACGAGCGGCTCGACCACGCCTGGCCGTCCGAGGTCCAGGACGCCATCGTCCGGGCCACCGGCGCCACCCCGTCCTGCAAGGACAACGGCGACTGGGACAACAAGCCGATGCGCTTCGTCTGCACCGGCCTCGTCACCGCCAACCTCACCGACGCCGGCAACCCCGACCAGGTCTTCAAGGACATGTCCGACACCGTCGACTACTTCATCCTCGGCCGCACGAAGAACGTCGCCGGCGCCAACAACCTCAACGACATGAACTGCTCCTTCGGCAAGGTCGAGATCTGGCCCGGCGGCCGGGGCGGTACCGCCGCCTACACCTGCGAGGGGCCGCTGCGCCGCTGATCCGGCCCGGCCGAGCCCGTGCCCCGGCGGGACACGGGCCGCCGGGGCACGGGCTGGTCTCCGACGTGCCGGAACGGGCGATCCGGGCGAGCATGGGACGACACACCTCAGGAGGTGGTCCGCGATGTTCCAGCTGCTCTGGATCCTGCTCATCGGATTCGTACTGGGTGTGCTGGCCAAGCTGATCCTGCGCGGCCCGCAGGCGATCCCGTGGTGGCTGACGATGCTGCTCGGCGCGGCCGGCGCCTGGCTGGGAAACGGGGTGGCCGGCTGGCTGGGGGTCGGGAGCACCCGCGGCATCGACTGGACCCGCCACGCGCTCCAGCTCGGCTTCGCCGTCGCCCTGGTCGCCCTCGTCGCCCCCGCCTGGAGCAGGTCCCGCCCGGGCAGATGACGTCACCGGCCGCTCAGCCGACGTGCACCCGCGGGCGGCGGCCGCGGTCCGGCTCGGCCTCGCGCAGCACCTCGCGGGTGACCGGCGCGACCTCGCCGTGCCCGAACAGGAAGAACCGCAGGAACTGGGCGAACGGATTGCCCTCGGTCCACTCGAAGTAGATGTGCGGCTGCTGCCCGGTCCGGTCCCGGACCGTCAGCAGCAGCGCCGCCAGCGCGTTCGGCACGCTGGAGCTCTCCAGCGAGAGCACCCGGTAGCGGTCGTGCAGCACCTCCCCGTGCACCCGCAGCACGGCCTCGAACTCCGAGGGGTCCCGCACGGTGACCTCGACGAAGACCAGGTCGTCCTCGGCCGGGATGTCGTTGTCCGCCCGGATCTGCCGCTTCTTCTCCTGGTACTCCACGAGGTCCCGGCTGTTCGGCTCGTTGGCGATCAGCCGGATCGGGCGGTGCGTGTAGTCGCGGACGAACCGCTCCGCCGCGTCGTCCAGGACGACGTCCGTGACCCGCAGTTCGAAGGCCCGCTTGAGCCGGGAGAGCAGCGAGAGCAGCATGATGCCGGCGATGAAGCAGGCGCCGATCTTGACGCCGTCCGGCCGCTCGGCGATGTTGACCGCCGTGGTGTAGAGGAAGACGGCCGCGATCACCGCGAAGCCGATGGTCCAGTTGCGCTGCCCGGCCGCGTGCGCGGCGATGGTGACGGCGATGGCCGCCGAGCTGATCAGCACCAGCACACCGGTCGCGTACGCGCCGCCCTGGGCGTCCACGCTCGCGTCGAAGATCCAGGTCACCAGGAAGGCGATGGCGGTCAGCACCAGGACGGTCGGGCGCACCGCGCGCGCCCAGTGCGGGGCCATGCCGTAACGGGGCAGGTAGCGGGGCATCAGGTTGAGCAGGCCGGCCATCGCCGAGGCCCCGGCGAACCAGAGGATGAGGATGGTGGAGAGGTCGTAGACGCTGCCGAAGGTGTTGCCCAGGTACTCGTGCGCCAGGTACGCGAGCGCCCGGCCGTTGGCCGGGCCGCCGGGCTCGAAGGCGGCCTTGGGGATGAGCAGGGTGGTGATGAAGCTGGTGGTGATCAGGAAGACGCTCATGATCAGGGCGGCGGTGGTGAGCAGCTTGCGGGCGCCGCGGATCCGGCCGGTCGGCTTCTCCTCGGTGTCCTCCGGGTCGCCCTCGATGTGCGGCATGACGGCGACGCCGGTCTCGAAGCCGGACAGGCCGAGCGCCAGCTTGGGGAAGACCACCAGGGCGACGCCGATCATGGCGATGGCGTTGCCGTGTTCCGCGGTGAGCGCGTCCGCCCAGTCCCCGACCAGGTGCGGGGACCGCAGCACCTCCCACAGCCCGGTGGCGACCACCACCACGTTCAGCGCGAGGTAGACGGCGACCAGGACGACGGCCAGGCCGATCGCCTCGCTGAAGCCCTTCAGGAAGACGCCGCCCAGCAGGGCGATCAGGACCAGGGTGATCAGCACCTGCCTGCCGGTGAGGGCGCTGCTCAGGTGCGGGTTCTCCACCAGGTGGGCGGTGGCGTCGGCGGCCGACAGGGTGATGGTGATCATGAAGTCGGTGGCGGCGAAGCCGAGCAGCGTCAGGACGAACAGCTTGCCCTTCCAGAACGACAGCAGCCGCTCCAGCATCGCGATCGAGCCCTCGCCGTGCGGCGACTCCTGCGCCACCCGCCGGTACACCGGCAGCGCCCCCAGCAGGGTGACGATCACCAGCACGATGGTCGCCACCGGCGACAGCAGGCCGGCCGCCAGGGCGGCGATGCCGGGCTGGTAGCCGAGGGTCGAGAAGTAGTCCAGGCCGGTCAGGCACATCACCCGCCACCAGCGCGCGCCCTGGTGCTCGACGGGCGCCTGCGCGTGCGGCCCGGGGTGCTGTTTCGCCATGTCGGTCAGGCCTTCGAGCAGCCACGCGCGGAAGCGCTGCCGGGCCGACGGGGCCGCCCCCGGAGCTCCCGTACCGGACGAAGCTGACGAGCCCACGCACACCCCTGTCCACGACGCCGGCCACCCGCCGCACGCGGCTCCGGACCACCCTGGCCGCCGGACGGACGGCCCGGTCAGGCTATGTGACGAGACCTCCGACGGGGCGGAGCACGGTGGGCGTGCCCCGGCGCGTCGCCCGCTCGGCGCCCTTCCCCGGGACGGCGGGTCCGGGCACGTACCAACGCGGTTAGACTCGCCCGACCGGAGTGGACAACAGAAGTGGACAACCGCCCGGCCGGGTGCGGGCGCCGACGCGGCGCGGGCACGGGCCGGGGATCACGCGAGGGACAGAACATGGTCGAGGCCTCCCCGAAGGTCGTTGTCGTCGTGCCCACGTACAACGAGCGGGAGAACCTCCCGGTCCTGGCCGGGCTGCTCGCCGGTCTCGGGCTGCCCGGGCTGCACCTGCTGGTCGTCGACGACAACTCGCCCGACGGCACCGGCGACGTCGCGGACAAGCTCGCGCTGGAATCCCCCGGCACCGTCGGCGTGCTGCACCGCACCGAGAAGGACGGCCTCGGCCGGGCGTACGTCGCGGGCATGACCCGGGCCCTGGAGGAGGGCGCCGACGTGGTGATCCAGATGGACGCCGACCTCTCGCACCCCGCCTCGGTGATCCCCCTGATGCTGGAGACCCTGCTGGCCGGCGACACCGCCGTGGTGCTCGGCTCCCGCTACGTCCCCGGCGGCTCCACCGCCGAGGAGTGGCCGTGGCACCGCAAGGCGCTGTCGGCCTGGGCCAACCTCTACGTCAACACGATCCTCGGCCTCGGCGTCCGGGACGCCACCGCCGGGTTCAAGGCCTGGCGGGCGGAGACCCTGCGGGCGATCGACCTGCCCTCGGTGCACAGCAACGGCTACTCGTTCCAGGTCGAGCTGAACCACCGCGTGGTCCAGCGGGGCCTGACCATCCGCGAGGTGCCGATCCGCTTCGAGGAGCGGGTCAAGGGCGCCTCGAAGATGAGCCTCGCGGTGCAGGTCGAGTCGGCGCTCGCGCCGTGGAAGCTGCTCCGCGGCGGACGCGGGCGGTCCTAGCCTCCGGACGGTCCTCCGGGCGGTCCCGCCCGCCGGGCACCGGCGCGCGGGACCCCGGGCACGGCCGGGCGCGGGGCTCTTTCGGGTAGCGGTCCGGCGGACGTGCGGTGGGAACGGCCGCCACGGGGAAAGAAGGGCGACATGGCCCTTCTCCCGGAGTCCCTCGCGACCGCGCTGCGCCGCGGCGCCCGAGAACCCTTCGTCGTCCAGACGATCCGGGCGACCGTGGCCGCCACCCTGTCGTACGCGGTGGCCACCCAGCTGAGCAGCGAGCCGGCCCCGCTGACCGCGCCGCTCACGGCCCTGCTGGTCGTCCAGGTCACCGTCTACTCGACGCTGACCACCAGCATCCGCCGGGTCAACTCGGTGGTCGTCGGGGTGCTGATCGCGATCGGGTTCAGCTCCGTCGTGGGGCTGTCCTGGTGGAGCCTCGGATTGATCATCCTGGCCTCGCTGACCATCGGGCGGTTCGTCCGGGTGGACGAGTTCGTCCAGGAGGTGGCGATCAGCGCGATGCTCATCCTGGGCGTCTCGCAGGTCACCTCGCAGGCCTGGGACCGGGTGCTGGAGACGCTGATCGGGGCCGTCGTCGGGCTGCTGTTCAACCTGCTGTTCGCGCCGCCGGTCTGGGTCGACACGGCCGGCGAGTCGATCGAGGACCTCGCCCGGCGCGCCCGCCACCTGCTGAACGGCATCGCCGAGGAGCTCGGCCGGCCCACCCCGGTGGCGCGCGCGGCCGAGCGCCTGCACGAGGCCCGCCGGCTCGACCAGGCCATCGCCGACGTGGACGGCGCCCTGCGGCAGGCCGAGGACAGCCTCCGGCTCAACCCGCGGATCAGCGAGGGGCTGCTCTCCCGGCTGGTGCTGCGCACCGGCCTGGACACGCTGGAGATCTGCGTCGTGGTGATCCGGGTGCTGGCCCGCTCGCTCACCGACCTGGCCAAGCGGCGCGCGCCGGGCGAACGGCTGTTCCCGGCCGAGGTCGCGGCGGAGCTGGAGGAGTTGCTGGAGCACGTCGGCGGGGCCCTGGTGAGCTTCGCGGTGCTGGTCACCACCCAGGTGAGGCGGAACGCCGAGGAGGCCGAGCGGCGGCTCACCTCCGAGCTGGCCTCCGCCTGGGCGAGCCGGGAGAACGTCGCCCAGCTGCTGCTGCGACAGGTGCAGGAGCACCCGGAGGCCTGGCAGCTGCACGGCGCGCTGCTCGCCGAGATCGACCGGATCCTGGACGAACTGGACCTCGAACACCGCGGCCGGCGGCTGATGGAGGAGCTGGACCGGGCGTCGGTGGCGAACCGGGAGCGGTTCTCCCGGTTCGCCTGGCTGCGCCGTCTCGCCCGCGGCGAGCGGCTGCGCGCCGGGCGGCTGCGGCCCGCCCGGCTCTGGCGCGGACGCCGGAACCGGCCGGGCGGGCGGGCCGGCTGACGGCCGCTGCGGGCCGTCCGGCCGGTCAGGGCATCGACCAGGGCTCCTGCGGGAGGGGCCGGCCGGTCTCCAGGTAGGTCTTCAGGTTGGAGAGCACGGCCGACCAGCCGGCCTCCGCCTCGCTGCGCTCGGCCTCGTCCGCCAGGTCGGTGTGGGTGACGGTGAGCCGGGTGAGGTCGCGGTACCCCTGGATCTCGAAGGTCACCCGCGAGGGTCCGCCCGGGCGCCGCTCGTCCGGCCCGGCCCAGGTGGTGACCAGGCGGTGCGGACGGTCGGCGGCCTCGACGGTGCCCACCACGTCGGCGATGCCGGAGTCGTCCTTGCGCTGGTGCTCCCAGCGGGCACCCGGGAGCCAGGTGGAGACGTTGCGGTGGCCCCAGTAGACGCCGGATTCGTCGGCGTTGGTGAGGGCGTGCCAGACGTGCTCGGGGGTGGCGTGCACGTAGACGATCGCGCGGTAGCTGGTCTCGGTCACGGCGTCACCCGCGCGCGGCGTCGAGCAGCGGCTGGATCTCCAGCTTCCCCATGCGCAGCATCGCCGCCATGACGCGGTCGGCCTTGGCCCGGTCCGGGTCCGCGATCAGTTCGAGCAGGACGTGGGGGGTCACTTGCCAGGAGAGGCCGAAGCGGTCCTTGAGCCAGCCGCACGGGCCCTCCTCGCCCCCGCCCGCGGTGAGCCCGGCCCAGAGCCGGTCCACCTCCTGCTGGTCCTCGCAGTCCACCTGGAGCGAGACGGCCTCGGTGAACGTGAACTCGGGGCCGCCGTTGAGGGCGGTGAAGCGCCGGCCGTCGAGTTCGAACTCGACGGTCATCACGCTCCCCGCCTCGCCGGGGCCGACCTCGCCGTAGTGGGTGGTGCCGGTGATCCGGGAGTTGGGGAACAGCGAGGTGTAGAAGGCGGCGGCCTCTTCGGCCTGGTCGTCGTACCAGAGGAAGGTGCTGATCTTCTGCATGGCCCGACGGTAGCGGCGGGGTCGCGCCGGACGGCCGAGCCACGGCCGGGGGTCACCAGTTCGGCGCCCCCTCGCCGCGCCCGGCCGCGTGCGGCCCGCGGGTGCCGGCTCGGGGTCAGTGCACCCAGCCGGCGTAGCGCTGGGTGAAGCGCAGCCCGGTGGCGGCCGTCACGACGACGTCGTAGCGGCCCTGGCGGTCCAGCGGCCAGGCCAGGTCGACCCGCTTGCCGGGCTTGACCCGGACCGTCTGCGCGGTGCCGGCGAAGTCGTTGGGCGCGGCGGCGAAGGCCACCTCCGTCATGCCGTCGTTGACCAGTTGGAGGGTGAGCCGGGAGGAGCCGCTCAGGTCGGCCGTCACGATCGGCACGCCGATGTCGTTCTGGCCGTCACGGCCGTCGCGGATCACCGTGCCGGCGAAGCGGCGGACGAAGCCGTCCGGGCCGTGGACGGTGAAGTCGTAGCGGCCGTTGGTCCTGGCGGCCTCCCAGACGTAGCTCGCGGTGGCGCCCGGGGCGACGGTGAACGGGGTGCCCGCGAACGGGAGCAGGATGTTCGGGTAGACGGTGTAGGGGAAGGCCACCGTGCCGTCGTTGGCCATGGTGCAGGTGACCCGGCCGGTCCTCCGGTCCACGTCGACGTCGGCCCAGGGCTGGTACGGCAGGGGGCGGTGCGGGCGCTCGCCGCGCTCCTGGACGGGCATCGACTGGGCGCCGACGGCGGGGAGTTGGACGGCCGGGAGCTTGGTCCCGGCGTCGGCCCGGGCCATCAGGGCACCGGTGTCCGGGAGCCGCGGTATCGAGTGGTCGGGGGCGGCGAAGTCGAAGCAGCTGGTGAGGTCGCCGCAGACGGCCCGGCGCCACGCCGAGATGTTGGGCTCGGCGACGCCGGTGACCTGCTCCATGAAGCGCAGCACGGAAGTGGGGTCGAAGACCTGGGAGTTGACCCAACCACCGCGGGACCACGGCGAGATGACCCAGAGCGGGACGCGGTTGCCGAGGCCGATCGCCCGGCCCTGGGTGTACTCCTCGGGCGTGCCGGGTTCGGGCGTGGGCGGGACCATGTGGTCGAAGTAGCCGTCGTTCTCGTCGTACATCACCAGGAAGACGGTGTGCCGCCAGACCGCCGGGTTGGACATCAGCGACTGCAGCGCGGTGTTCACCCAGTGCGCGCCGTACGCCGGGCCGGCCTCCGGGTGCTCGGAGAACAGGTAGGGGGCGACCAGCCAGGAGATGGTGGGCAGGGTGCCGCGGCGCCCGGGGCGACGGCGGTGGCGGTGAGCGCGTCGACGGCGCTGTGCGGGCGGACCACGGCGGGCCCGGGGCGGAAGTCGAACGGCGCGGTCTGCGCGAGGATGCCGTAGCCGTCCTTGGCCAGCAGGTAGGCGGTGTACGGCCCGCCGGTGAGCGCCGAGGTGTCGAGCTGGACGTCGCCGGAGCCGCCCGGCGTGTACTTCCAGAGCAGGGAGCTGCCGTTGCCCGGTCGGCGGGTGCCGTCGTAGACGCCGACCCAGTTCTTGGTGTCGGGGGCGTCGGTCGTCCAGTGGAAGGTCAGCTTGTCGCCTTCGACGGGGTGGGCGGGCGTGGTGAGGGTCAGGGCGCTGCCGGTGGCCACGGTTGTCCTGTCCGCCGCGCTCGGGCAGGCGGGCCTGCCCCGTGCGGGAGGAGGGCGGGGCGGGCCGGCGCCGTCGGCGGCTGGTCACGGAGGGCGGGAGGGAGGCGCCCGCAGTTGGCTGTACAACTGCGGGCGGCCCCATTCATCCGGAGGTCAGCGACCTTGGCGTGAACGACGCATGACGGACTGTCGGGCGGTCCGGGAACTCCCGGGCGTGCGGAACCGCGCCGCCGGGCGCCGGGCGCGGCGAGCACGCCGGATTCCACCCGAACGGCGGAGTGACATCGTGGGCGAGGGCGTGGGCGCGGGGGCTTGGCGGCGCCGGGCGGGTCAGCGGCGGGCGAGCCGGCGCTCGCCGCCCGCGCCCGGGGCGTACGGGAGCCCGTAGTGCGCGAAGACCGCCGGCTCCTCCTCGGCCGGCAGGACGCCGTCGGTGTCGATCGAGGGTGCCTGCTTGACCAGTGCCTTGGGGAACGCGACCCGCACGTAGCCAGGTCCCAGCACGGCGTCGTCCAACGGGACGAACACCAGCCGGCGCCGGGAGACCACGCCGACCGTGACGGTGGCGAAGAACGGCCGGTCGCTCACGGTCTCCACGTACACGGATTCGAGCGTGCCGATCCGACGGCCCTTCTCGTCGACCACGGCGTGGCCACGCCACTCCCTGATGTCCGCCGCACCGATCATCACGGCCTCCCATCGCCGGCCGACGCGTCCCGGTCCGTCCCGGCCTGGCCCGCCTGTCCTGGTGGTGGTGTCCGGGAACTTCCATGGTGCTCCGCTCCGGGCCGCTCCGCCCGGCGGGGCGCGGGCATCCGGGTCGCACGGGCGTCCGGATCGTACGGGCCCGGAATCGGGCGGCCGACACCGGACGGCGGGTCCGCGAGGGCACCGGCGAACCGGCCGAACGGGCAGGAATCCGGTCATTGCCCGGCAAGAGGGGGTGAGCCGACCCCCAGCCCCCGGGGGCCGGGCCGGGCGTCTAGGCTGTCCGCGGAGAACGTCGGACGGATCATCAGATCGGCCGCGGGTCACCAACGGGCGGAGGCGGCAGTGGGCTACGACAGCATGTGGGAGCCCGGCGACGCCACCGTCGCCGCCGACCTGCGGCCCGAGATCCCCCACCCGGCCCGGATGTACGACTACTACCTCGGCGGGAAGGACAACTTCCCCGCCGACCGCGAGGCCGCCGAGCGCGCCCTGGCCGCCAACCCGGAGTTCCGCTCCACCGCCCGCGCCAACCGGGCCTTCCTGCGCCGGGCCGTCCGGCACGTCGCCGGCCTCGGCCTCGACCAGTTCCTCGACATCGGCACCGGCATACCCACCGCCGGCAACACCCACGAGATCGCCCAGTCCGTGGACCCGCGCGCCCGGGTCGTCTACGTCGACAACGACCCGATCGTGCTCTCCCACGCCCGCGCCCTGATGGCCGGGACGGCCGTCGGCCGCACCACCGTGATCCAGGCCGACCTGCGCGACCCGGCCGGCGTCCTGGCCGCCGCCGACGCCGAGCGACTCCTCGACTTCGACCGCCCGGTGGCCCTGGTGCTCTGCGCCGTCCTGCACTTCCTCCGCGACGAGGACGATCCGGGCAAGGTGGTGCGGGAACTCCTCGCCGCCCTCGCCCCCGGCAGCCACCTGATCCTCTCCCACGGCACCGCGGACTTCATCCCCGCCGAGGTCCGCGACCGCGTCACCGGTGTCTACGACAAGGCCACCGCCCCCCTCGTCGGCCGCACCCGCGACCAGGTCCGGGCCCTCCTCGACGGCCTCGACGTCCTCCACCCGGGCGTGGTCACCGTCCCCCTCTGGCGCCCCGACGCCACCCCCGCCCCCGGCGCCGACCGGGTCAGCATGTACGGGGCCGTGGCCCGCCAGCCCTGAGGCCGGTGAAGCCGCCGCTCCGGGAGACGGCAGCCGACCGGCCGTCACCCCTCCCCACTTTCCTCCCTCCCCACCTTCGGACACATGGCTGACGAGATCTTCGGAGACCCGCGGCTGGCGGCGATCCACGACCCGCTCGATCCGGATCGCACCGACCTCCACACCTATCTCGACCTCGCCCGGCAGCTCCGCGCGCAACGGGTGCTGGACATCGGGTGCGGCACCGGCGTCTTCGCGCTCCTGCTGGCCGACCGTGGGGTCGAGGTGGTCGGCGTCGATCCCGCCCGAGCCTCCCTCGACGTGGCCAGGGCGAAGCCGGGCGGCGAACGCGTGCGCTGGATCCACGGTGACGCGACCGTGCTTCCACCACTGCGGGTGGACCTCGTCACCATGACCGCGAACGTCGCGCAGGCGATCGTCGACCCGGACGCGTGGCGGCACACGCTGGCCAGGGCTCACGAGGCGCTGCGCCCGGGCGGGCACCTGGCCTTCGAGACCAGGAACCCGGCTGCGCGCGCCTGGGAGACCTGGAACCGCGCGGCCTCGCACCGGGTCACCGAGATCCCGGACGTCGGCGCGGTCGAGAGCTGGGTCGACCTGGTCGAGGTGAGCCCACCGCTCGTCACGTTCCGCTGGAACCACGTCTTCGCCACGGACGGCCAGCACCTCACCTCCGACTCGACCCTGCGCTTCCGGGAACGTCGGGAGGTCGAGGCCGACCTGACGGCGCAGGGCTACCGACTGCAGGAGGTCCGCGACGCACCCGACCGCCCGGGCAAGGAGTTCGTCTTCCTCGCGCGCCGCCCCTGACCTCACGTGCTCCCCCAATGCGGGGAGCCAGGTCCGACGATGAGGAGGAGAAACGATGATCAGCCAGGGAGTGGACGTCACCACGCGCTGCGAGGGCTGCGGCGGCGTGTTCGTCCTCAACACCGGCCAGTTCATCCGCGAAGGACGCCTGTGGTGGGGCAGCGAGGGACACTGCCGGGACTGTCGCACCGCCTGGTGCGAGGAGGACAGCGGCGACGCGTCTCCGGAGGGCATCCGCCAGGCCCTCCTGGCCGAACACGGCCCGGCCCGGCTCCGGCTGACGGAGACCGAGCCGAGCCCGGTGCCCGTCCTGCGCGCCCTCCGCGAGGTGCACGGCCGCCTGGCGCTGCCACAAGCACGAGCCATGGCCGACGAGTTGAGAACGACCGGCCTGGTGGGGACGCGCGTCGAGATGGAACTCCTGGCCGCCCGGCTCCGACACCATTCCGTCCGAGCGACGGTCGAGCCGTCATCGAACTGACCGCCCGGACCTACCGGGAGCGGTTCGCTGTAGGCGGCCCGAGACCGAACCATCACACCTTCCCCACCAACCACCCGCAGAGGAAGTCGGCCCGATCGACTTCCTGTGCGGCGGGCAGGGGTCGAGGTGTCACGCCGGGTCGGGGTGGTGGAGGTCGAGGAGCGGGGGGTCGAGGGGCCAGGGGAAGGGGTCGGCGGCGGCGAGGCGGAGGGAGCCGAGGAGGGGCGGGCCGTCCGGGTGGTGGAGGCGGGCGGCGGGGAGGCGGGCGGAGAGTGCGGCCTCGGTGGCCGATCGCAGGCTCGGCAGGTTGAACAGGCCTCCGGTCAGTGCGAGTCGGGGCCCGGTCAGGCCGGCGGCGGTGGCGGCGGCCGTCGCGGTGACGGCGATCTCCTCGCCGGCCCGCCGTACGATCGCCCCGGCCACCCGACAACCCGCGCCGGCCGCCTCCGCCACGTCGGGTGCGAAGGCCGCGAGCAGGCCGGCCCGGTCGGGGCGCGGCTGGAGGGCGGCGGGCAGGCCGGTCACCGGGCCGTAACGGCGCTCGGCCAGGTCCAGGAGCGCGGGCGAGCCCCCGGCGCGGCCGTCGTACGCGCGCAGCGCCGCCTCCAGGCCCGCCCGGCCGATCCAGCCGCCGCTGCCGCAGTCGCCCAGCAGTTGGCCCCAGCCGTCGGCCCGGCGCCAGCCCGCGTCCGGGCTGTACCCGATCGCGACCAGTCCGGTGCCGCCCGCGACCGTGACGCCTGCACGGGCGCCGAGGGCGCCCACATGGGCGGCGATGGCGTCGCCGGCCAGGACCAGCCGCCGCGCCCCGGTGGCCCGGACCAGCGGGCCGGGCAGTTTGGCGGCGAGGTCGCGGCCGAGCAGCGCCATGCCGGTGGCGCCGACGGCCACCGCGGCGACGCGCGCCCCGGGTGGCAGGTCGGCGGCCAGTGCCTCCAGGGCGGGGAGCAGCCGGCCGAGCAGCGCGTCGGCGTCATGGCCGGAGGCGACGATCCGCGCGGGGGCGGGGAGTTCGCGGGTCCGCGCGGCACGGAGGTCGTCGCACTGCTCGGCCGGTGCGAGGGCCAGCCGCACCCCCGTGCCGCCCACGTCGATGCCGACCACCCACGCACCACCCGCCGGGGCACGGGCGGGCCGGCCCGACGCCGCCTCCGGTGCGGTGGAGTCCGGTCCGGGCGCGGGGATCGCGGAGTCGGGTGCGACGGACGCGGGCACTCCCCCCGTAGCCGACGGTCGGTCCACCGCGGTTCCTCCCCCTCGATGTCGCTACTCCCGGCCGGGAAGAATTCTGCAGCAGAATCCCCCGGATGTGCTCGAAGCACGCCTCGCCCCGAGCGGGCCAGCGACTCCGCGGCAGCCGCGGGCCGGCACCCTGCGGCGCGGTCGGCATGGGAGGGGGCCTCACCGACTGCCGACGCCCTGAGCGAGCTCGAAGGAGTGCCCGTCCGATACACCTTCGGCTGGGTGAGCCGCTCGGTCCGGAATGTGGACGCCGCTCTCGACGTCCTGCTCGGCGCTCTCGGCATCGGCCGCGACGCACTGGCGTTCCGCGGCAGCGTCGAGGCGGGCTTCGTCCCCTGCAACGGCTGGACGGGACAGCGGCCCGGGCGGGTCAGGTGTTGGGGTTCTTCGGTTTTTCGTCGTCCACGATTTCGGCGTCGACGACGTCTTCGTCGGGCGGGGTGGCGTCGGTGGGGGTGGGGTCGGTGGGGGGCTGGGCGGCGTAGAGGGCGGTGCCGATCTTCTGGGCGATGAGCGCGGCGTGGTCCAGGGCGGTGCGGATCGCGGCGGTGTCCTCGCCCTTGAGCTTGTCCTTCAGGTCGGTGAGTGCCGTCTCCACCTCCGTCCTGACCTCGGCGGGGACCTTGTCGGGGTTCTCGGCGAGGAGCCGCTCGGTCGAGTAGACGAGCTGCTCGGCCTGGTTGCGGGTCTCGGCGGCCTCCTTGCGCCGGCGGTCCTCCTCGGCGTGCTGTTCGGCGTCGCGCATCATCCGCTGGATGTCGTCCTTCGGCAGCGCGGAGCCGCCGGTGACGGTCATCTTCTGTTCCCGGCCGGTGCCGAGGTCCTTCGCCGCGACGTGCATGATGCCGTTGGCGTCGATGTCGAAGGTGACCTCGATCTGCGGCAGCCCGCGCGGCGCGGGCGGCAGGCCGGTGAGCTCGAACATGCCGAGCTTCTTGTTGTACGCCGCGATCTCGCGCTCGCCCTGGTAGACCTGGATCTGGACCGACGGCTGGTTGTCCTCGGCCGTGGTGAAGATCTCCGAGCGCTTGGTCGGGATGGTCGTGTTGCGCTCGATCAGCTTGGTCATGATGCCGCCCTTGGTCTCGATGCCGAGGGACAGCGGGGTGACGTCGAGCAGCAGGACGTCCTTGACCTCGCCCTTCAGCACGCCGGCCTGGAGCGAGGCGCCGACCGCCACCACCTCGTCCGGGTTGACGCCCTTGTGCGGGTCCTTGCCGGTGAGCGACCTGACGAGTTCGGTGACCGCCGGCATCCGGGTGGAACCGCCGACCAGGATCACGTGGTCGATGTCGGAGACCTCGATCCCGGCGTCCGCCACGGCCTGGTGGAAGGGGACCTTGCAGCGCTCCAGCAGGTCGGCGGTGAGCTGCTGGAACTGGGCGCGGGTGAGCTTCTCCTCCAGGTGCAGCGGCCCCTCGGGGGAGGCGCTGACGTAGGGCAGGTTGACGGTGGTCTCGGTCGCCGAGGAGAGCTCGATCTTGGCCTTCTCGGCGGCCTCGCGCAGCCGCTGGGCGGCCATCTTGTCCTTGGACAGGTCGATCCCGTAGCCGTTGTGGAACTGCCGCACGAGGTGGTCGACGACCTTCTGGTCCCAGTCGTCGCCGCCGAGGTGGGTGTCGCCGTTGGTGGACTTCACCTCGACGACCCCGTCGCCGATCTCCAGCAGGGAGACGTCGAAGGTGCCGCCGCCGAGGTCGAAGACCAGGATGGTCTGGTCGTTCTCCTTGTCCAGCCCGTACGCGAGCGCGGCGGCGGTCGGCTCGTTGACGATGCGCAGCACCCGCAGGCCGGCGATCTCGCCCGCCTCCTTGGTCGCGGTGCGCTGGGAGTCGTTGAAGTACGCCGGGACGGTGACGACGGCGTCGGTCACGTCCTCGCCCAGGTAGGCCTCGGCGTCGCGCTTCAGCTTCTGCAGCACGCGGGCGGAGATCTCCTGCGCGGTGTACCGCCGGCCGTCCACGTCACCGGCTTCGGGGAAGCGCCAGTTCGCGTCGCCGACGTGCCGTTTCACCGAGCGGGCCGTGCGGTCCACGTTGGTCACCGCCTGACGCTTGGCCACCTCGCCGACCAGCACCTCGCCGCCCTTGGCGAACGCCACCACCGACGGTGTGGTGCGCGCGCCCTCCGCGTTGGGGACGACGGCGGGTTCGCCGCCCTCCAGGACGCAGACGACCGAGTTGGTGGTGCCCAGATCGATTCCGACCGAGCGAACCATCGCGGACCTCCCTCGGGAGCGGCCCCGGCGGGCCGTACGGGTCGAGACGGACCGTGTCCATTGTCGCTCGGCCGCTGCGCCCGCGCCGTCGGGGCGCCGCCGCCGGTCGGTGCACCCGGCCGGTGCGCGGGACGGCGGAGCCGGCGGCTGCGGGTGGCGGCCCGGCGCGTCCTCCCGCGCCACACCGACACCTGGGACGGATGCGAACGACTTGCCCGGGGTCCAGGACGTGCGGGCCCGGATCACCCAGGCGGGCGGCGACGACGGGCCGGGGCCGCCCGGGCGAAGTAGCGTGATGTGCCTGGCCCGACCGTTTTGCCCGGTCCGACCGGAGACGACCCGCCCGATGCTGTGTTCCAGCCCGCCGAGGAGGCCCGATGGACGTGCCAGCCGCTCGCATCGTGTTCGACGAGAGCGACCGTTCGGCCGTCGCGGACGCGGTGACCGAGATCCTCGCGACCGGTGCGCTGACCCTCGGCCCCTGGACCGAGCGGTTCGAGCAGGCGTTCGCGGCCGAGCACGGCGCCTCGCACGCGGTCGCCGTCGCCAGTGGCACGGCGGCGCTGGAGATCGTCCTGCGCACCGTCGACGTCCGCGACCGCGACGTGGTCGTCCCCGCCGTGACCTTCTACGCGACCGCCGGCGCCATCGTGCACGCGGGCGGCCGACCGGTGATCGCCGACGTCGACCCGCGCACCCTCGCGCTCAGCCCCGCCACGCTCGAGGCCGCCCTCACCCCGGCGACCGCCGCCGTGGTGCTGGTGCACATCGGCGGCCTGATCACCCCCGAGGTGGACGACCTGCGCGCGGTCTGCGACCGCCGGGGCGTCCCGCTGGTCGAGGACGCCGCGCACGCCCACGGCAGCAGCTACGCCGGGCGCGCCGCCGGTACCTTCGGCCTGGCCGGTGCCTTCTCGTTCTACCCGACCAAGGTCACCACCAGCGGCGAGGGCGGCATGATCCTCACCGAGTCGGCCGAGCTGCGCGACGAGGCCCGGATCTACCGTGACCAGGGCAAGGGCGCGTTCACCACCAACCACCACGTCCGGTTCGGCGCCTCCTGGCGGATGAGCGAACTGAACGCCGCGGTCGGCACGGTGCACCTGCGGCGGCTCAAGGAGTTCGTCGAGACCAGGCGCCGGGTCGCCCAGCGGTACGACGCGGCGCTCGCCGGGCTCGACGGCCTGGAGCCGGTCACCGAGCCGGCCGGCTCGCGCGGCAACTACTACAAGTACGTGGCGCTGCTGCCCGCCGGAGTCGACCGGGCCGCGTTCAAGCGGGCGGTGGCCGAGGAGCACGGCGTCCGGCTGGCCGGGGAGGTGTACGACCTGCCGCTGCACCTGCAACCGGTGCTCGCCGACCACCGGCGAGGCCCGCTGCCGGTCGCCGAGGACGTCTGTGCCCGGCAGATCTGCCTGCCCGTGCACTCCGACATGACCGAGGACGAGACCGACCGGGTGATCGCGGCGGTCACCGCCGTCCACCGGCGGCTCGCGGGCTGAAGCCGGCGGGCGGCGTCCGCCCAGGAGGGCCCGGCCGGACCACCGGACCCGGGCAGGCCCGAGCCGGACAACCGGACAAGGAGAGAGAACGTGCGCATAGCCGTCACCGGGGGATGCGGATTCATCGGCTCACACGTCGTGGACCGGCTGCTGGCGGCCGGGCACGAGGTCCTGGCGGTGGATACCACCGACAAGTACCTCAACCCCGGCGCCGAGCACGCCCGGATCGACATCCTCGACCTCTCGGCCCTCACCGCCGCGCTGGACGGCAGCGAGGTGGTCTTCCACCTGGCCGCGATGGCCGACGTCGAACAGGTCGCCGCCGACCCGGTCGGGGCCGTCCGGGCCAACATCGACGGCACCGAGACCGTCCTGGAGGCCGCCCGGCGCAGCGGCCTCAGCCGCACCGTGCTGGCCAGCACGGTCTGGGTCTACGGCGCGGCGCTCACCGAGGCCGGCATGGCCGGCGCGGAGCAGGAGCTGGAGCTCGACGAGCACGTGCCGATCGAGCTGGAGCGCAGCGGGCACCTGTACGTCGCCACCAAGCTGGCCGCCGAGATGCTGGTGCACAGCTACCGGGAGCTGTACGGGCGGCACTTCACCATCCTGCGCTACGGCATCCCGTACGGGCCGCGGATGCGGGACGAACTGGTGGTCGCCCGGTTCGTGCAGGCGGCGCTGGCGGGACGGCCGATCACCATCGCGGGCGACGGCCGGCAGAGCCGCAACTTCGTCTACGTCGAGGACCTCGCGGACGCCCACGTCCGGGCTCTCTCCCCCGCCGCCGAGGACCAGACGTTCGCCCTGGAGGGCTCGACCGCGATCTCGGTGCGGGACATCGCCGACACCGTCGACCGGCTGCTGGGGCCGGTCAGCATCGAGCACATCGAGGCGCGGGCCGCCGACTTCACCGGGCGCCGCATCTCGGCCGCGCAGGCGAAGCGGCTGCTGGGGTGGTCACCGCGGACCAACTTCGCGGAGGGGGTGCGGCGGTACGCCGACTGGTACCGGGACGAGGCCGCCGCGGCGCCCGCGCCCAAGCCCTCGCCGAAGCCCGCGCCGAAGCCCGCGCCCAGGCCCGCGTCGGGCGCCTCCTGAGGCGGCGCCGGTGCCGCACGCGCTGCTGGTCTCCGGCTCGCTCGGCCAGGGCCACGACGTGATGGCCCAGGCCTGCGCGGACTCGCTGCGCGAGCGCGGCTGGACCACCGCCACGGTGGACGCCATGGCCCTGCTCGGGCAGCGCGCGGGCGCGGCCGGGGAGGCGGTCTTCCGCCGGCTGCTCGACCTGCCCGGGGTCTACGACGCCTTCCACTTCTCGGCCCTGCGGCCCGGTGCCCGGATCGCGCTGCTGGCGGACGCGGCGGCGCGCAGCCGGCTGGTGCCGGCCCTGCGGGCGCTGGTCGCGGAGCAGCGGCCGGAGCTGGTGGTGTCGGTGTTCGCCACCTCGACCTCGGCGGTGAACCGGCTGCGCGGGGACGGCGGGCCCGGCTTCCGCCACCTCGTCCTGTGCACCGACGTGACGCCGCACCGGCTCTGGGTGCAGGACGGCACCGACCTGTTCCTGGTCACCTCGGAGGTCGCGGCCTGCGCGGTGCGCCGCTACCGGCCGGACGCGGCGGTCGCCGTGCTGCCGGCGCCGCTGCGCGAACCGTTCTACCGCCCGCCCGGCCGGGCCGAGGCCAGGGCCGGGGCCGGGGTACCGCCGGACGCCCGGTGCGTGCTGCTGATGTCCGGTTCCTGGGGCCTCGGCCCGCTCGCCCGCGCGGCCGCCGACCTCGCCGACGCCGGCCCGCACGTGCTCGCCGTCGCCGGGCGCAACCGCGAGCTGGAGCGGCGCCTGCGGCGGGCCGCCGCGCGCCGGCCGAACCTGCACCCCTTCGGGTACACCGACCGGATCCCCGCGCTGATGGCCGCCGCCGACCTGGTGGTGACCAGCTCCGGCGACACCTGCAGCGAGGCGCGGGCGCTCGGCCGTCGGCTGCTCCTGCTGGACGTCGTCCAGGGCCACGGCCGGGACAACCTGCAGCACGAGCTGGAACTGGGGCACGCCGACGTGACCTCGGCCCGCCCGGCCGAGGTGGTCCGCAACGCACTCGCCGCGCTGGACCGTCCCTCGCCCGCCCCCTCCCCGGGTGCCTCCCCGGGCCCCTGGCGCACCGGCTTCGCCGCGGCCCTGGCCCGGGTGGGGCTCTGAGCGCCGGGAGAGCCGGTCAGAACCGGTAGGGGCCGAGATCGCGGACGACGTCGGCGAGCGCGCGGATCGGCTCGTTCTCCGCGTCGGTCCGCCAGACCAGGACGTAGGACAGGGTCGCCAGGTCGGGGACGGGTATCCAGCGGATGTTCGGCATGCCCCAGTGCCGGGTGACGTGGCTGGGGAAGCCGTGGATGATCTCGCCCATGCCCACCTGGTTGATCAGGTCCTCCGCGTTGGTCACCTGCCCCCCGCGCTCGATCGTCCGCCCCCGCGGCGTGCGGAAGGGCACGTAGCCGTCCTCCCAGTAGTCCGGAAGGCCGGGTGGCATGGGGTGCCGGAAGTCGGCGAACATCTCCAGCCGCACCGACGTCCGCCGGGCGAGCTCGTGGTCGGCGGTCACCGCGAGGATCCGCGGGTCCGTGAGCAGGACCGGGCCGACCGTGAAGTCCGGCTCGTCCACGGGCAGCCAGACGACCAGGACGTCCATCTCGCCCGCGCGGAGCCGGCCGAACAGATCCACGTAGTCCAGCTGGCGGATCTCCAGCTCCCACCGCGGGTGCCGCGAGCGGAACTCCCTCCAGTAGAAGTGCAGGTCGACGAGGTTGAACGGCATCATGCCGACGCGCAGCCGGCCGGTGACACCGCGCGCGGCCAGCCGGGCGCGTTCCAGGGACTCGTGCAGGCCCGCGTACACCGGCTGCAGGTCGTCGCGCAGCTGCCGGCCGACGTCGGTCAGCCGCACGGTGCGACTGGTGCGTTCGAACAGCGCGGCACCGATGCGCCGCTCCTGCTTCCTGATCGCCTGGCTCACCCGCGCCTGCGAAACCCGCAACCGCTCGGCGGTCCGGCCGAAGTGCAACTCCTCGGCCAGCACCAGGAAGATCTCGATGTCCCGCAGCTCCATGACGCCCCCCGCGTGCTCCCTCGCCGACGACTCAGTGGTTGTCGAGCCGCAGAAGTATACGGTGATCATGCTTTCTGACTGACGAACCGTTGAACCGTCGTCAGAGGTGGTCACCGCAGGCCGTGGTCGCGGATCGGGCCGAGGGTGAGGGCGCGGGTGCGGCAGTGGGCGGCGATGAGGGGGAGGGCGGCGAGGGTGGCGCGCCAGGAGTCGGGCGCCGAGGTGCAGTCGGAGTCGTGCAGGAGGAGGGTGGCGCCGCCGGTGAGGCCCGGGCGGGCGGTCGCGTAGACGGAGTCCGCGGTGGCGTGGTCGGTCCAGTCCCGCCCCCAGGCCGTCCAGAGCACGGTGCGCAGACCGAGGCGGCGGGCCGCGAGGGCCGGGCCGGCCGTGAGGACGCCGTAGGGCGGCCGGTACCAGCGCGGACGGGCGCCGCAGAACCCGGCGACCGCCTCGGTGGCGCGGCGCAGTTCGCGCAGGTCGCGGGCGGGGGCCGGGTACCACTGCTGCCGGTGGTGCCAGCCGTGGACGGCGACCTCGTGGCCGCGGGTCACCAGCTCGCGGCCGAGGCCGGGCGCGCGTTCCAGCATGGCGCCGAGCAGGAAGAAGGTGGCCCGGGCGCCGATCCCGTCCAGGGCGTCCAGGATGTACGGGGTGCTGCGCGGGTCGGGGCCGTCGTCGAAGGTGAGCGCCACGTGGTCGTCCTCGCCGCCGTAGCCGGCGGTGCCGCGGGCCACCGTACGGCGGACGGCGCTCAGGCGGACGGCGGCCGGTGCCAGGTGGAGGAACTCGACGCCCGCCGCCGCCAGGGCGGCCCGGCGGGCCGTGCGGGCCGTGCGGGCCCGGTCCATCGGCGCCCGCCTCAGCCGAAGCGGGAGGCCATCCGCCGGAACGTGCCCGGCGCGACGCCGTGGATGCGGGCCGGCAGGCCGAGCCAGCGGGGGACGAACGGCCGGTCGGCGGCCGTCGTGATGCTCGCGAGCACGGTGTCGGCGACCTGGTCGGGGGTGACCGGACGGGGGCGTTCGCGCTGGTACGGGGTGCCGCGCCGCTCGAAGAACGGGGTGTCCACCGCGCCGGGCAGCACGATCCGGACGCCGACGCCCGTCCCGCGCAGCTCGTACCAGAGGCTCTCGGCGAACATGGCCAGCCCCGCCTTGGTGGCCGCGTAGGCGGCCTCGTCGCGGACGCCGACCTGGCCGGCCATCGAGCCGAGCAGCACGATCCGGCCCCGGCGGCGCTCCAGCATGCCGGGCAGGAGCAGGCGGACCAGCCGCAGCGGGGCGGCGAGGTTGACCTCCAGCATCCGGTCCAGGGTGTCGGTGGGCGTCTCGGCGAAGGGCCCGCGCCAGCCGAGTCCCGCGCTCGCGATCAGCGCGTCCAGCCGGCCGGCGGCGGCGAGGGCGGCCTCGGCGAGGCGCTGCGGGCCGTCCGGCTTGGCGAGGTCCTCGGGCAGCGCGCGGCCGCCGGTGCGGGCGGCGACCGCCTCCAGCCGGGCGCGGTCGGTGCCGGAGAGCAGCAGCCGCCAGCCGGCCGCTGCGAGGCGGTCGGCGGTGGCCGCGCCGATGCCGGAGGAGGCTCCCGTGACCAGGGCCACCGGCGGGTCGGCCGCGGGGCGCCGGGTGTACCCGGGACGTCGGGCGGGTCGGTGGGCGTCGTCCGTCATGGCTCCTGCCGCTCTGTGCGCGCCGTGCCGAGTGCCCGCCCGGGTGGTGCGAGACGTCCCGGTCGAGGCGGTCGGCCCGGCGAGTTGGTCCGGCAAGTCACCATCGCACGGTCGCGCCGTTCGGGCGACCGGACGGGCCGGGCGGGCGGGCAGGGCGGGCAGGGGTGTCGGCCGGCGGCTACTGGCCGCCGTCGCCGCCCCCGTTGCCGCCCCCGTCGCCGCCGCCGTTGCCGCCGCCGTTGCCGCTGTCGCCGCCCGAGCCGATGCTGCGGCGCCGGCGCCGGCGCCGGTTCTTCTCGGCCCGGCGCACCAGTTCCCCCGCGCCCAGCGTCGCGTTCGCCACGAGGCGCACCCAGCCGGGGCCGCCGCGATCCGCCCACACCACGCAGACGCATCCGCCGATGACGAGCACCAGGAGGCCGAGCAGCAGCAAACCGATCATGTTCCCCACCCTTGCGGTCGTTCGTACAGTACCGGTGATCATGGCAGGCCGGGCGGAGGTTTCCGAAGGGGCACCCCGGCCCACCCGCCGTCCGGTCCGGGCGCGGGCGGGCGTCGAGGGACGCACGGTAACGGCGACGCGCCCTCGAATCGCGCACCGACACCGACACCGGCTCGACGGGCGGCCGCGGTGCGGTTCCGGACGTCCGCCGGAGCCTTCGGGGATTCGACCACACGGGCGAGGAGCGCGCGGCACGACGAGTGCCGACCGGGCACGTTCGCCGCCGGTCGGTCACCGTCCACCGGTCTTCGATTCCTCCGGCGACGGCACCCGGCGCACCGGCCGGGCCGACGTCACCGCGAACATCGCCGACTCCGACCTCGACCGCGCCACCGTCACCGGCCCGGCCCTGGCGGCCTGACCGACCCGCGCACCGAGGAGGAGGAACGCGCGGCACGACGAGTGCCGACCGCGCACGTTCGCCGCCGGTCGGTCACCGTCCACCGGTCTTCGGTTCCTCCGGCGACGTGCATCCGGCGTACCGGCCCGGCCGACGTCACCGCGTACATCGCCGACTCCGGCCTCCACCGCGCCGCCGGCACCGGCCCGGTCCTGGCGGCCGCCTGACCGACCCGCGCACCGAGGAGGAGGACGCGGGCGGCCCACGCCCCCGGGCCGGGCGCCCCCGCCGTCAGGGCGTCAGCACCACGGCGGCAGCGCGGCTTCGCCGGCCTCAGCGGCCTCGTCCACGGCCGGGCGGTCGGCGCGGCCCACCTCGGCCTCCACCTCGCCGAAGCGCGACAGCACGAACGTGCCGCCGACCGCCACCGCGAACCCGGTCAGCGCGCACCAGGCGTAGCCGGGGCGGGCGGCGTCGCCCAGGGCGGCCACGCCCACCAGCGCCGGGCCGAAGGTCTCGGCCACCGTCCCGGCCGCTGTCGCCGCCGTCACCGTGCCGCGCTGCAACGCGAGCGCGTACGCGAGGTAGCCGCCGAGGCCGCCGAGGGCGAGCGCGTACGCCGCCGGGTCGGTGAACACGTCGAGCGGCCCGCCGACGTCGAGGACCCGGACGGCCAGACTGGTCACGCCGAAGCCGACCCCGGCGAGCAGGCCGAGGCCGGCCGCCGCCACGTTGCCGCTGCGCCGGGCCAGCAGCAGGGTGAGCAGCAGCATCACGGCAGTGGTCGCGAGCAGCGCCCAGTGGAAGGCGGGTGGGGCGTGGTCGCGCCCCTCCCGGCCGGAACCGAGCGCGAGCAGCGTCAGGCCGACGACCACGGCGGCGATGCCGACCAGGTCGCCGCGCCGGAGCCGGGCGCCGAGCAGCCGGGCGGCGGCGAGCGCGGTGACGGCGAGGCTGGCGTTGGTGACGGACTGCACGAGGAACAGCGGCAGGGTGCGGAGGGCGACGATGCTCAGCACGAAGCCCGCGATGTCCAGCCCGGTGCCCAGCAGGAACTGCCACGACCGCACCAGCGCGGCCAGCAGCCCGACCCGCACCCGGTCCGCCCGGGGCGCCGACCGGGCGCCGCGCGCTTGGAAGACCGAACCGAAGCCGAAGCAGACGGTCGCGACCAGCGCGGTGGTGAGTCCGAGCAGCATGCCTCTCCCAGCCTCGGCGGCAGGATCCACCACCAGTCTGGTCTCCCGGCCCGCCCGTCGCACACCCCGGCCGGCGGCGGCCGGGCGCCCCGGGCGGCGGGGCGCGCGACCGCCCGAACCACGGGGAGTGGGCACCGACCGGGCGAGGGCATGCGGGATGCTCCTACGGCCGTCAAGCCGGTGGAGCGCGCAGCACCGAACGGCCTCGACCAGGCCGTCTTGGCTCTTGGGGATGCCGGTGGCCCGGCCGGACAGGACGGGCGGTTGCGGCGGCGTAGGCGTCGACCGGGTCGGACTTGCCCCTCATCCGGCGCGTCTCGTGGTCCGGCCGGTCGACGTCGACGACCGTGACCCCGGCCGCGGCCAGCACTCGGGCGAGTTCGGCCCCGTAGGCGCCGGTGCCCTCCACGCCGGTCGCGGTCGGCGTGCCGTGGGGGCATCCAGTCCAGCAGGTCCCGGTATCCGCGGACGGGCCGGGAAGCGCGCCGACGGGGCGGGGCACGCGGGTCAGGCGAGGCCTGGGAGCCGGGCGGCGGTCGCCGGGTCGCGGCCGGTGCCCTCGGCCAGCACCGCCAAGTCCCGCCAGAGTGGCGGGCCGACCACGGCCGTGACCGCGGCGTGCACGGTGTAGTGGTGCGGCGCCATCGCCGTGTCACGGCCGGGGAGCGCGTCGATCACCGCACGGTGGACCGCGCGCGGGGTGAGCGTCGGGTCGGGGGTGGCGATCCGCGCGGAGAGGCGGCCGTCCCGCAGGGCCACGTCGGTCGCGGCGCCGGGGAGGGCGTCGGCGAGCAGGGACCGGACGGCGTCCAGGTCGATCCAGCAGTCGTCGACCAGGTGCCAGTCGCCGATGCGCACCGCGGGCCGCAGTCCGGCCAGCGCCGGGAGGTCGGCCAGCGGGAGCGGGCCGTTCGCGGCGGCCTTCAGGACGGCGGGCAGGGCGAGCGCGAAGCGTTCGGTCTCCTCCCGGTCGAGCACCTGCGGGCAGGCGAGCAGCGCGAACTCCAGGCTGCCCGAGGTCCGCAGGACGGTGAGCAGGGTGCGGACCGGCAGCGGCTGGTCGGGCAGCCAGGTGAGTTCGGGGTCGGCGACCGGGGCCGGGCGGGCCTCGGACATCGCCTCGGGGATGGCCAGGCTGAGGTCGTTGACGACCACCTGGCGGGCGAAGCGGACGCCGCGTACGTGGGCCACGTCCTCGACCAGCTGCCAGACCTTGTCGGCGTTGAGGGTGCTGTGCCAGTAGCCGGCGAGGGCGGCCGCCTTCGCCCGGCCGATCAGTTCGTCCAGGTCGGTGGTGCCGGTGTCCAGGGCGAGCAGGGCGTCCTGGGCGAGGGTGCCGATGTGGTCGGCCAGCACGGCGCGCTGGCGGTTGGCGGAGAGCGCGGCCAGGACGAGCCCGGTCCGGCCGGCCCGCTGGGCGACCAGGGCGGCGAAGGCCGCGAGCAGCACGACCGAGGGGGTCGCGCCGGTGCGCCGGGCGGCGGCGGCGAGGTCGGCGGCGGCGGAGCGGGAGCGCAGCACCACGGCGGACAGGGTGGTCGCCGGGCCGGTGATCCGCGAGTCGGCGTAGACCGCCTGCGGGCCGGTGGTGAGGATCCTCTCCCAGTGCTTGAGGGCGGCCGCGGCCTTGCGCCGGCCCTGGTCGCTCCGTTCCCGGGCGGCCACCTGCAGCGGGGTGAGCGCGGTGGCGGGCGGTAGTTCCTTGCCGGCGGCGAGGGCCAGCCAGTCCTGGATCAGCAGGGTGGTCGCTACTCCGTCGGCGCCGGCGTGGCAGACCACCACGATGAGCCGCAGCGCCCGGTCGCCGTCCGCCAGCACGGTGAAGCGGAGCCGGGGGGCGGCCGCGAGGTCGAACGGGACGGCCACCTCGACGCGGCCCGCCTCGGCGGCGAGCAGGTCGAGTTCGGCGTCCGTCCGGCCGGGCCCGGGGTCGTGCACGACGACGGTGAACTCGCCCTGGCCGTGCACCTCCTGGCGTTCCGGGAACGCGTCCGGGCCGTCGCCCGGCGGGAAGACGGTGCGCAGCGAGTCGTGCCGCTCGATCAGCGCCCGCAGTGCGTCGAGGGCGGCGGGCAGGGTGGTTCCGTCGGGGACCGGCCAGACCGCCTCCTTGTTGATCTGCTCCGGGGGGTCACTGCGGATGCAACGGATCATGTTGTCCTGGCCGAGGGTGAGCGGCCCGGAGCCACTGCTCGCGCCGCCGTACCGGACGGTGATCCGCCGGGTGGTCTCTGTCACGTCGTCCGTACCCTTCGGCTTGCCGGGGTTGTCAGGGGGGTGTCGCGTGGTGTCAGGAGTGTCGGGCTGCCAGAAGGCGAGCCGATCCGTGGTACGGCCGGCGCACGGCGAGAGGATCTGACTCGCCGTCAATCTCCAGTAGCGGAAAGAGTGGTGAGCCGGGAAGGCGCGGTCCAGTGGTACACCCGGAGCCGGAACGGGCGGTCGCCGAGGGCCGCCACCGCGGCGCGGAACGGCCCGGGCACCACGGCGTCCGCGATCCGGCACGGGCCGCCGCCGAGGGAGCCCGTGTCGGCGAGGACGAGCGGCGCCGGGCCGGCCAGCGGCAGCCCGAAGCCTTGGACCAGCCGTCCGCCGTACGCCTTGACGCAGGCCTCGCGGCGGCACCACAACTCGGTGAACCGCTCGGCGAGTACGGCAGGCGAGGCGGATCCGACCAGGGCCGCGGCTTCGGCCGCCGGGAAGTAGCGTTGGGCGATCCGGGCGGCGACGTGCGGGTCGCGGATCTCCTCGACGTCGGCGCCGACCGGGCGGCCTTCGCTCAGCGCGATGACGGCGAGCCCGCCGGAGGCGGAGTAGCTCACGCCGAGGCCGCGCCCGGGATTCCCGGCCGGCTCGGGTTTGCCGTGCGGGCCGTACCGCCAGGCGAGTTCGTCCGGCCGCACGCCCAGTCGCTCGGCCACGAGCAGCCGGACGACGCCGTGCACGACGGTGAAGCGGTGGCCGAGGACGGGGTCGGGGCCCGCGGCGCGGGCGCGTTCGGCGGGGTCGAGCAGTCGCCCCAACTCCTCGGCCACGTCGCCCGGTTGGTCGGTCGGAAGCACCCAGAGGTCGATGACGTCGACCGCGCGCCCGGTGGTCATGGCCCGGCCCGGAGCGTCAGGGTGCTGAGGATGCCGAGCCGGCGGTCGAGGGCGGCGGCCAGCACCGCCCGTCGCTCCGCCCGCCAGGCGGGGAGCTGTTCGGCCAGCGCCGACCAGAGTCCGGTGAAGGGCTGTCCGGGGGTCGCCGTCACCACCCCGGCGGACTCCGGGCCGGCTGCCAGGCCGGGGCCGAGCAGCACGGCGACCCCCTCACCCAGCGCCCGCGCCTCCTCGTGGACGGCCTTCTCCACTAGTTGGGTATGACACAAAGGAGATTGACGGATGGTCAGGGCCGCTCCGCCGTCGGTCTCGTCGCAGACCAGCACGACCGCGCAGTGCCGCTCGGGCAGGTCGACGGGCTCGGCGGCCCGGTAGTGCAGCGCGGTCTGCTCGGCCAGCACCACCACCGCGCGCCGGCAGGCCCCGGTGCGGTGGTACTCGTCGGCGATCCGCAGGGCGGTGAAGGCGGCGGCCGTTCCCTGGTCGCAGACGGCGAAGGAGAGCGGCCGGCCGGGGCAGGACCGGCTGAGCGCCAGCGAGCTGGGCGCACCCGGGCGGACGTCCGGGGAGTCGAAGGCCAGGATCAGCAGGTCGACCGGCCGGCCGTCGGAGAGCGCCGCGCCCAGCAGGCCCTCGGCCATCTCCTGGTAGGAGTGGCCGGCGCCCTCGACGAGCAGGTCCTCCCGCAGCGGCAGGCCGTACGGGCGGACCAGGTCCGACACGAAGACCCGCAGGTCCGGGTCGAGCGAGGTCTCCGACCGGCCGTCGACGTAGCCCGTCAGGGCGCGGGTGAGGGTCAGGGCCGGAGCGGGAGCGGCGGGCACCCGGTCAGTCCTCGGCGATGACGTGGCCGGCCACGTAGTCGGCCAGGCTGGTCACCGAGCGCAGGTCGTCCTCGCCGATCTGCTCCACGTCGACCTGAATGTCCAGCGCCTCCTCCACTTCGAGGATCAGCTCGATGGTGCTGGCCGAGGTGAGGCCGAGGTCGTCGAAGAGGCAGGCGTTCTCCGGGATCTCCGGGAGGTCGCGCTTGAGGACGCGCGGCAGCAGCTCGCCGAGGCTCTGCAGGATCCGGTCGCGCAGTTCGGTGTCAGTGGTCTGGACCGCGGGGTCTGGCATGGATGTCCCGTCCCGTCGTGCGTGAGAGGTGGTGGATGCGATGACCGGGGCCCCACGGGGGAGGCAGCCGTCTTCGCGAGGCCGGGGGCGGCGCCGAGGGGGCGCCGGAGCCGAACCACGGCCGGGCCGGCGCTTCGTCGGGTTCCCGTTCCCGACGGAGCGTCAGTGCTCGACGGCCATGGCGGAGAAGGTGGCTCCGATGCCGGCGGCGGCGATCAGGTAGCGGTCGCCGCGGCGGAGCAGCCCCCGTGTGGTGGCGGTGTGGAGATTGATGAGGCCGTCCGCAGCGAAACTGTGCCCGACCGACGGCACGTTGTCCAGCACCACCTTGTCGACCGGGTACCCGATCCGGCGGCAGATCGACCGCCACGAGGCCTGGTTGACGTTGTGCGGAAGGACGGCGGCCAGGTCCGAGAGGTCCAGACCTGCCTGGTCGAGGGCGGCCTCGATCGCCTCGATCATCACCGTCGGGTACTCCCGCTGGTAGCGGGCGAGCAGGTCCGGGTCCTCGGCGAGCCGGCCGTCGAACTCGGGCCGGTGGCGGACGGCGTAGGAGAGCACGCGGTTGCGTTCGCCGGTCGCGCGGACCAGGCAGGCGGCCGCGCCCTCGGCGAAGATCCCGGTCTCGGGCACCACCTGGGCGTCCTTGGTGAAGGTCTTCTCCCCGGCCAGGACCAGCGCCAGCGCCTCCGGGTCGTCGGCGCCGGCCAGCAGCCGGCCGGCGAGGTCGACGGCCAACAGGCCCACCGCGCAGGCGTGGTGGGTGACGGTGAAGGCGCTGGCGTGCGCCAGGCCGTAGCGGTCGAGCAGGTCGTGCAGCGGGTTGAGCGGGTACGGCACCGCCACCGGCATGCTGCGCGCATGGATCACGAAGCGGACGTTCCGTTCGCGTCCGCGCAGCTCCGGAAGCGCCTCGACGGCGGCGCCGAGCAGGTCGGGCAGCTTCCCGCCCGGGTCCAGCCGCAGCTGGTCCAGGCCGTGGAAGCGGCGGAAGAGTCGAAGTTGACGTGGGGTCAGGCCGATCCGGTCGCCCACCGCCTCGATGGGCACGGTGTGGTGGGGGAGGTGAACGGCCACTGCCTCCAGTGCGGTCACCCGGGCTAGTATTCCGACGCCCGACGGGTCGCACAAGTGATCTCGGGCCCTTCGGACTCCCGTCCCCCTCGCCCCCTTGCCGTCGAGCCGGTGGAGCCTCCCCGTGACCGATCGTGATCCCGCCCTCCCCCCTGCCCCGGTCCGCCCCGACCTGGTCGAACTGCTGGTCGCGGCGGCCGACGCGCCGCCGCGATGGGCCGCGCTGGTCACCCCGCGGGCCCGGCTGGACGCCGACCTGCTGCTCGACGAGTGCGAACTCGCTACGCTGGACGCCCTGCTGACCGAGCGGTTCGGGGCCGCTGCCGGGCTGGCCGCGCTGCGCGCCGGGCTGGACCTGCCCGGACTGGAGGCGCTGACCGTCGCCGACGTGCAGCAACTGCTGCCCGCGGAGGCGGCCCGGTGAGCCGGTTCCTGCTGGTCGTCCCGCCGTTGACCGGGCACGTGAACCCGACCGTCGGGATCGCCCGGGAGCTGACCGCCCGCGGGCACGAGGTGGCCTGGACGGGCACCGAGACGGTGCTGCGGCCCCTGCTCGGGCCGGACGCGCGGGTGCTGGGCACCGGCACCCGGGCCTTCCGAGCACAGGGCGGGCACGGGCTGGCCGCGCTGCGTTCGCTCTGGGAGGGGTTCATCGTCCCGTACGCGCGGTTCACCACGAAGCCGCTGGACGCGGTGGTGCGGGAGTTCCGGCCGGACGCGCTGCTGGTCGACCAGCACACCCCGGCGGGCGCGCTGGTCGCGCACCGGCACGGGCTGCCGTGGGCGAGCCTGGCGCCGGGCGCGATGGAGCTGGGCCGGCCGTTCCGGGCGTTGCCGCAGGTCGAGGCGTGGATGACCGGGCAGCTCCGCGGGCTCTGGCAGCGGGCCGGACTGCCCGAGGACGAGTACACCGATCCGCGCTTCTCCCCCGCCCTGGTCCTGGCGACGACCGGGGCCGCGCTGACCGGCCCGCCGGCGTTCCCGGCGCAGGTCGCCCTGGTCGGGCCGGTGCTGTCCGGGCGGCCGGCCGATCCGTCCTTCCCCTGGGAGCGGCTGGCGCCCGGGCGGCGGCGGGTGCTGGTCACCATGGGCACGCTGGCCGGCGAACTCGGCGCCGGCTTCCACGCCCGGGCCGTCGAGGCGCTCGCGCTGTGCGGGGACGACGTGCAGCCGGTGATCGCGGCCCCGCGCGCGCTGCTGCCCGAACTGCCGGAGCACGCGGTCGCGGTGGACCGGGCGCCGGTGCTGGAGCTGATGGCGCGCGGCGCGCTGGACGCGGTGCTCTGCCACGGCGGGATGAACACCGTCGGCGAGGCGCTCGCGCACGGGCTGCCGCTGGTGACCGCGCCCATCCGGCACGACCAGCCGTTCGTCGCGGCGCAGGTCAGCGCGGCCGGCGCCGGGCTGCGGGTGCCGTTCGCCCGGGTGACACCGGAGCAGCTGGCGGCCCGGCTGCGCACCGTGCTGGACTCGGACGCCCACCGGGAGGCCGCCGCCCGGGTCGGGGCGGCGTTGCTGGCCGGCGGTGGGGCGGTGGCGGCGGCCGACCGGCTGGAGGCGCTGGTCGCGGGCGGGACGGACCGTCGGAATCCATTGGTCTAGGCCATTGTTTCCGGGGTGCCCCAGCCTCTAGGGTGGCGCGCACACCCCTTCCGCAGTACTCCTTCCCGCATCCCCGTACGGGAGTTCCGGTTGATCGAGACCAAGGGACTTCGCAAGTCCTATCCCTCCAAGAAACGCGGCCAGAGCGCCGTCGACGCCGTGCGCGGCATCGACCTGGCCGTGGCCGCGGGCGAGATCTTCGGCTTCCTCGGCCCCAACGGCGCCGGCAAGACGACCACGCTGCGCATGCTCGCCACCCTCATCCGGCCGGACGGCGGCGAGGCCCGGATCGCCGGCGCCGACCTGCTCGCCGACCCGGCCGAGGTCCGCCGCCGGATCGGCTACGTCGCCCAGGGCGGCGGCACCACCGACGCCGTCAGCGCCCGCGAGGAGCTGGTGCTCCAGGCACGGATGCACGGCACCGGCAAGGCCACGGCGCTGCGGCGCGCCGAGGAGGCGCTCCGGGCCTTCGGGCTCACCGAGTTCGCCGATCGCGCGTGCCGCACGTACTCCGGCGGCCAGCGCCGCCGGGTCGACATCGCGCTCGGCGTCGTCCACGCACCCCGGGTGCTCTTCCTCGACGAGCCCACCGTGGGCCTCGACCCGGCCGGCCGGGGCCAGGTCTGGGCGGAGATCCGCCGGCTGCGCGACGAGGGCATGACGGTGGTGGTGACCACGCACTACCTGGAGGAGGCCGACGCGCTCTGCGACCGGGTGGCGATCGTCGACCACGGCGGGATCGTCGCCGAGGGCACGCCCGAGACGCTCAAGCGCGAGATCTCCGGCGACGTGCTGCTGGTCGGCCTGCCCGCCGGGGAGACCGGGCGGGCCACCGAGGCCCTGCGCGAACAGGCCGTCCTGCACCGGTTGGAGGTGCAGGGCGAGGACGGCCTGCGGCTCTACCTGGACGACGGCGCCGCCGCGATCCCGCAGGTGCTGCGCGCCCTCGACGCGGCCGGCGTGGTGCCCGGCACCGTGCGGCTGCAACGCCCCAGCCTGGACGACGTGTTCCTGGCCCGCACCGGCCGCTCGATCGAGCAGTCCTGACCTTTCGACTCCCCCGAGGGGCTCCCATGAAGCTCGCCCGCGACACCTGGCTGGTCTTCCAGCGCCAGCTGCTGCTCATGTGGCGGACACCGGTCTGGATCGCCGTCGGGGTGATCCAGCCGGTGTTCTACCTGCTGCTGTTCGCGCCGCTGCTCAAGAAGGTGCTGGCACCGATGGGTGCGACCACCTACGCCGAGGCCTACCAGATCTACGTGCCGGGCCTGTTGGCGGTGCTGTGCATCTTCGGCGGCCTCTACACCGGGTTCGGTCTGCTCGGCGAGCTCAGGGCCGGCATCATCGAACGGGCCCGGGTGACCCCGGTCAGCCGGCTGGCACTGCTGCTGGGCCGGGCGCTGCGGGAGACGGTGGCGCTGCTGGTGCAGGCCGTGATCATCACGCTGATCGCGCTGGCGTTCGGCCTCCGGGTCGGCCCGGTGGACCTGCTGCTCGCCTACCTGCTGCTCGGTCTGCTGGCCCTGATGACCTCGGCGATCTCCTACGGGATCGCCCTGCTGCTGCCGGCCGACGAGGCGATGGCGCCGGTGGTGAACACCATCGCGCAGCCGATCGCGCTGCTCTCCGGGGTGCTGCTGCCGCTGGCGCTGGCCCCGGTGTGGCTGCAGTCCATGGCCAAGTGGAACCCCTTCTACTGGGCCGTGGAGGGCATGCGGGCCCTGTTCTCGGGGCACGTCGGGGACAGCGCGGTCTGGCAGGGGCTGCTGGTCGTCGTGGTGATGACGGTGGCGGCGGTGTACTGGTCGGCGCGGCTGTTCTCCACCCGGGTGCGCTGAGCCTCCCGGGGTGCGCCGAGCCTCCGGGGTGTGCTGAGCCTCCGGGGTGTGCTGAGGCTCCCGGGTGCGCCCCGGTACCCGGGTGCGCCGAGCCCCGGGGCGCGTGCGGCAGGGGGCGGGACCGTCGTGGTCCCGCCCCTCGGCCGTGCCCTCGCTACGCGGCCGACTCGCGGATGAACCGGGCCAACGCGGCGACGCCGTCCACGATCTGCCGCTCGCTCAGCGCGCTGATGGACAGCCGCAGCCGCCGCTCTCCCCCGCCCGCCGGGTAGAACGGCGCCATCGGCGTCCAGAGCACGCCGTGGTCGCGGGCGCACCGCTCCATGGCCGCCTCGTCGGCCTCGAAGGGCACGGCCAGCACGGCGAAGAAGCCGCCCTCCGGCCGGTTCCAGGACAGCCCCAGCCGACGGCGCTCCGCCGCGGGGAAGTGCCGCTCCAACTCCCGCAGCAGGACAGTCAGGTTGGCCGCGTAGTGGGCCGTCGCCCGGGCGTTGGCGGCGCGCAGCCGGCAGTCGTGCCGCAGCAGCATGCCGCCGATCACCGCCTGGCTGAGCGCGGGCGTGTTGACCGTCGTCATGCTCTTCAGCCTGGCCAGCTCGTCGGCGAGCAGCGAGCGCCGTCCGCCGGGCCCGGCCACCTCCTGGTCGGCCACGACGTAGCCGAGCCGGGCGCCGGGGAAGCAGGTCTTGGCGAAGGAGCCGAGGTGGACGACCTGGCGGCGGCGGTCCAGCGCCTTCAGGGTGGGCCGCTCACCGGGCTCACGGGCGAAGAAGCCGTACGGATTGTCCTCGATGACGAGCAGGCCCTCCTCGGCGGCCGCGTCCAGCAGCCGGGCCCGGGCGGGGACCGGCATGCTGGTGCCGGAGGGGTTGGCGAAGTCGGGGACGACGTAGAGCGCCCGGGGGCGCCGGCCGCCGGCCCGGACGGCGCGGGCGGCGGCGCGGACGGCCTGCGCGTCGGGGCCGCCCTCGGGGGCCTCGGGCACCGGGACGGTGGTCAGGTCGAGCAGCCGGGCGGCACCGGTCACGCCGACGTAGCAGGGCGAGCTGACCAGCAGGACGTCGTCCGGGCCCGCGCACAGGGCGCGCAGCGTCAGCAGCATGCCCTCCTGGGCGCCGATGGTGAGCACCAGGGCCTCGGGCGGGACGGTCAGGCCCTCGTCGTGGGCGAGGGTGCGGGCGACCAGGTCGGGGATGATGCCCTTGGTCGGCCCGTACTGGAACAGCGTGGTGCGGACGGCGTCCCGGTCGAGGCCGCGGGCGGCCAGGTGGTCCAGGTAGGTGTCCAGGTGGGCGTGGACGTCCTCGGGTTCGAAGAAGCCCTCGTAGGGGCGGCCGGGGGCGAAGGAGACGGCCCCGGGGTAGCGGGTGGTGACCTCGTTGAGGAAGGTCATCGCGTCCAGCAGCGGGTCGGCGAGCGAGGCGTGCAGGTCCGCGAGCTCCAGCGGCCGCACCGCATCCGGCCGCACGGGCGCCGGCCGCACGGGCTCACACCCGATGTCCGGCCCGGTCGCGGGCGCGCTCATCGGAGGGCCTCGCGCAGCCGCTCGGCGGCGTACCGCTGGGCCTCGCCGGCGGCGTCCAGGACACCCGTCATGGCGAAGAAGCCGTGCGGCATGCCCGCGTACCGCCGGGACTCGACGGGGACGCCGGCCGCGCGCAGCGCCTCGGCGTAGCGCTCGCCCTCGTCGCGCAGCGGGTCGTACTCGGCGGTGATGACGGTGGCGGGCGGCAGCCCGGCCAGGCTCGGGGCGCGCAGCGGGGAGGCGTGCGGGTGGTCGCCGTCGGCCGGGTCGGCCAGGTAGTGGCCCCAGTACCAGGCGACCGAGCGGCGGTTGAAGAGCAGCGGGTCGTCGTACTCGCGCAGCGAGGCGGTGGCGGCCCGGTGGTCGGTGTTGGGGTAGACGAGCAGTTGGTGGCGCAGGGCCGGGCCGCCCTCGTCGCGGGCGAGCAGGGTGAGCGCGGCGGCGAGGTTGCCGCCGGCGCTGTCGCCGGCGACGGCGAGGCGGTCCGGGTCGATGCCGAGGCCCGCGGCGTGCCCGGCCAGCCAGCGGGCGGCGGCCCGGCAGTCGTGGACGGCGGCGGGGAAGGGGTGTTCGGGGGCGAGGCGGTAGCCGACCGAGGCGGTGACGCAGCCGACGGCGTTGGTGAGCCGGCGGCAGATCGCGTCGCTGGTGTCGGGCGAGCCGAGGGTCCAGCCGCCGCCGAAGAGGTAGAGCAGCGCGGGGCGGGCGCCGTCCGCCGTACCGTCGGGCTGCGCGGCGGACGGCTCGGGCCGGTAGAGGCGGAGGGCGAGGTCGCCGCCGGGGCCGGGGATGCGGTGCTCCTCGACGGCGGCGACGGACTCGGGGGTGCCGGCGGCGGCCCGGATGTCGGCGAGGTCGGCGGCGCGCGCCTGGGCCGGGGTCAGGGTGTAGAGCGGCGGTGTGCCGGCCCGTGCGCGGCGCTCGCGCAGGGCCTGGGCCTGGGGGTGCAGGGGCATGGTCTTCCCATCGGGCTGGGGGCTCGGGCGTTCCGTGGTCGACGCCCGCGGGTCGACGGCGCGGGGGGCCGGTGACGGTGCGGGGCGGCGGGCACGGGCGGGAGGGGCAGCGGGCACGGTGTGGGACGGTGGCTACGGCGGGGCGGCGGTCAGCGGTCGGCCTCGACGTAGATCGTCTCGTCGGTGCGGAAGGCGGTGTCGAGGTCCGCCACGTCGGCGCGGGCACCCTGCCGGTAGCCGCAGTGCCGGATCCGCCCGGGCTCGAAGCCGGCCAGGGTGAGGACGTGCCGCAGCTCGTCCAGGTCGTAGATCCACTGGTGGCCGTAGTACCGGAAGATCTGGTTGACCAGGAAGGCCGGGCGGTCCGGCATCGGCGGGCCGAAGCCCATGGTGGTGAGGCGGCGCCGGTGCTTGGCGAGGAAGCCGTCGCCGGTGGCGTAGCCGACCAGGTAGCGGGCCAGGTCGGGGGTGGTGAGGCGGAGGACGCCGCCGGGGCGCAGCACCCGCCGGGCCTCGCGCAGCCAGCCGACGGCGACCGGCAGGGTGACGTGCTCGATCAGGTGCTCGGCGTAGACCCAGTCGACGCTGGCGTCGGCGAACGGCAACGGGCGGGCGATGTCCAGCCGGGTGAACCAGCGGTCACCGTCGACGCGGTAGAGGGTGCCGGGTTCGGCGACGGCGTCGGGGCTGCGCAGGGCGGTGAGGTCGGTGCCGAGGCCGGTCGGGTGGGCGGTCCGGAAGGCGGCGAACTCGATGCCGGTGAGGCCGAGTTCGGTGAAGTCGTGGTGGTCGTGCGGGAGCCGCTCGGCCGGTTCGAGGGTCTTGCAGGTGGCGACCTGCTCGCTGACCGCGTCGAGGCGGGCGGCGAGGCTCTCGGGGTCGTCCCAGTCCCAGCCGGGGAAGGCGTCCTGGTTCTTCATGTCGTCGGTCCTGCTGTCCTTCTGTCGGGGGTGGTCGGGCGAGAGCCGTGGCCGGGTGAGAGCCGTGGCCGGCGGAGGCCCGTCGCCGGGTGGGGCGCGCGGTCAGGCGGTGGGCCAGGGTGCCAGGGCGGAGCGGTCCAGGTCGGCGGGCGTGGGGCGGCCCAGCAGCGCCAGGGTGTGCTCGAGTTCCGCGCGGAGCAGGCCGAGCACGCTGGCCACGCCGTCCGCTCCCCCGGTGGCGAGCCCCCAGAGCACGGGGCGGCCGACCAGCACGGCGCGGGCGCCGAGGGCCAGCGCGACGGCGATGTCGGTGCCGGTGCGCACCCCGCCGTCGAGCAGCACCGGCAGCTCGGGCGGGAGGGCGGCGGCGACCTCGGGCAGGGCGGCCAGCGCGGGCAGGGCGCCGTCCAACTGCCGGCCGCCGTGGTTGGAGACCACGACGGCGTCCACCCCGTGCTCGGCCGCGAGCCGGGCGTCCTCGGCGGTGAGGATGCCCTTGAGGACCAGCGGGAGGCGGGTGCGTTCGCGCAGCCAGGCCAGGTCGGACCAGCTCAGGGTGGGGTCGAACTGCTCCCGCGCGTGATCGGCGATGCCGGAGGAGCCGGCGTCGGCCCGGTGGGTGGCGGCCATCAGCTCCGGGTCGAGGTTGACGGCGCGGATGTGCGGCGGGACGGCGAAGCCGTTGCGCAGGTCGCGCAGGCGGCGGCCGATCCGCGGGGCGTCCACGGTCAGCATCAGGGCGGTGAAGCCGGCCGCCTCGGCCCGTTCGACCAGCGCGGCGAGTGCGTCGCGGCGGCGCAGCCAGTAGAGCTGGAGCCAGAGCGGCCCGGTGGCCGCGGCGGCGATGGCTTCGAGGGTGCGGCTGGCGAAGATGCCGGCGACCAGCAGGGCGCCTGCCCGCCCGGCTGCCCGCGCGGTCGCGGTTTCGCCGTCCGGGTCGACCAGCCGGTGGTAGGCCATCGGGGCGATCCCGACCGGGAGTCGGAGCTCGGAGCCGAGCAACTCGACGGCGGTCGAGCAGCCGGAGACGTCGACCAGCGCGCGGGGGCGCAGTGCATAGCGGGCGAACATTTCCCGGTTCCCCGCGAGGGTGCGTTCCGCCTCGCTGCCGCCCTCGATGAAGTCCCATATTTCCGGTGGAAGTTGGGCGCGTGCGGCGCGCTCGATCCCGGCCGGCGTGAGTGGTCCCACGGGCATCCTCGTTCCCGGACGGCCGCGCTCGGACCAGTCCCGGTTCGGCAGCGTAGGAGGTCTGAACCACATTGGTATAGACCTTGATTTGACGAATCGTCTGTGCAAAGGTCTGGCAACGGAATTGACCGTATTGGTTGAGAACAGCGTCCATGTCAAATCTCCTCTGCGTGGAGTGGCGTTGACCGGTATTTCCCTCTCCGCACTTTCGCCCGTTTCCCCGCCGCACGCCGACGCCCCCGACGACTGGGTGGACCGCCTGCTGCTGGCCGGCCCCGGGGACGAGGAGTGCCTGCGGTTCGGCACGCCCGTCGAGCGCGACGCGCTGCGCGCCCTGGTCGCCGAGCAGGTCGAGCGGCTCGCCGCGGCCGGCCTGGCTCCCGGGGGTACGGCCGCGTTGCGGTTGCCGCCCTCGCTGGGCTTCATCGCCGCTCTCCTGGCCTGCTGGCAACTGCGCGCCCACGTCGCGCTGTTGGACCACCGACTGACCGAACACGAGATCGGCCTGGCGGTCGGGCGGCTCGCGCCGCAGGTGCTGGTAGGGTCCGAGCACCGGACCTCGGCGGCGCTGCGCGGCTTCTCCGAGGTCGAGCCGGTGGCCGTCCGACGGCCGGACGGGCGGCCGGCCGCGACCGGCCACGCGCTGGTCCAGCTCAGCTCCGGATCCACCGGTCCGGCCAAGGTCATCGCCCGCACCGCCGGCGACCTCGTCCGCGAACTCGCCTGCTACCGAAGGCTGGCGGAGTTCCCGGGAGAGGGCGAGCGGGTGGTGCTGCTCTCCTCGGTGGTGCACGTGCTCGGGCTGGTCGGCGGACTGCTGAACAGCCTGCACGCCCGCGCACCGCTGACCGTGCCGGAGCGGATGACGGCCGCGGGCATCCTCGCCGCCGTCGACGCGGAACGGGAACGACCGGTCACCGTCATCGGCGTCCCCTTCCACGCCGAACTGCTGGCCGGCGTCGTCTCACCTCCGCCGCTGCCCCGGCTGCGGCGGATGGTGGTGGCCGGCGAACTGCTCCGCCCGGGCCTGCCGGCCGCGTTCACCGCCGCGTACGGCGTCCCGCTGGGCAGCATGTACGGGATGACCGAACTCGGCGTCATCGCCACCGACCCGAGCGGCCGGCTGCACCCGGCCAAGCAGCCGGTGGACGGGATGGAACTCCGGGTGGTGGACGGCGAGTTGCAGCTACGGACGGCCGCCTCGCCGTACCCCGGGCTGGACGACCCGACCCGCTGGTCGGACGGCTGGCTGCACACCCGCGACGCCGCCGTCCTGGATCCGGACACCGGGCTGGTCACCGTGCTCGGCCGGCGGGACTCGCAGGTCTCGATCGGCGGATTGAAGGTGGACCTCACCGAGGTCGAGCAGACCCTGGCCGCGCTGCCCGGGATCCGCGAGGCCGTGGTGGTCTTCGACGAGGGCGCCATCGAGGCGTACCTGGCCGCCGAGGACGGCACCGAGCGCGCGCTCGTCCAGGACCTGCTGGCCCGGCAGTTGGCCGCCTACAAGCGGCCCCGCCGGCTGGCCTTCCTGCCGCAACTTCCGCGCACCGCCACCGGAAAGCTGCTGCGCGACCCGGCCGCCCTCCGCGCGGCCGCCCGCTGAACCGATCGTCACCACACCTTCCCACGTCTTCAGGACAGTTGCGTTCCCCTACCCAGCACTTCACCTCCGCACCACGGCACTTCCCCTTCGCACCACGGCTCTTCCGCTCCGCACCACGGCACTTCCCTGCCGCACCCCGCACCACCCGGGCCGACTTCCCGATCGGGCCGGAGTGACCACCCGCCGCACCCCGTCCCGGGCCACCGGTTCGGCCGGACCCGGAATTCCCGCCGTGTCCGGACGGCGCTTCCCCGACCACCCGACCACCCGCGCGCCGCACGCCTGCGCGCAGGCACAAGGAGCACACCATGCAGGACCGCATCCGCGCGTTCGTCCTCGCCGCGCTGACCGAGATGCAGTACGACGTCTCCGAGGTGACCGGCGACACCGACCTCGGCCCGGCGGGGCTCGACCTGGAGTCGCTCGCCCTCGCCGACCTCTCCGTGCAGGTCGAGGACGAGTTCGGGATCACGTTCGACCTCGACGAGATGGAGAGCACCGCGCTGATGACGCTGGACCAGTTCACCGCGGACGTCGCCGCACGCGTCGCCGCCACCGCGGCCACCTCGGGCAGCCCGGCGTGACCGGTCTCGCCCTCCCCGGCCGGGCCGAGGTGCTGGAGATGCTGGCGGCGTTCGGGCAGCGCGCCGCCGACTCCGTCCCCGAGGAGCTCGGATCACTCGAACTCACCTGGCTGGTTACCGAGTTCGAGCAACGCTACGGCGTCGAGCTGGAGCTGGACGACGAGCGCTTCGAGGCGGTCCGGACCGTGGACGACGCCGCCGAGGTGCTCCGCGCGGCCGTCCTGACCGCCTCCGCGAGCACCTCGCCCCCCGTACCGGCGGCACTCGCAGCAGCAGAACGCGCACCGGCGGCACCCGGGGCCGCGCCGTCATGACCGGCCACGCCCCGCCCGCCGTCCGGCCCGTGATCACCGGCGTCGGCGTACTCAGCGCGGCCGGCACCGGGTTCGACGCGCTCGCCGAGGCGGCCGCCCACGGCAAGGCCGCCTTCGCCCCGGTGACCCGCTTCGACGTCTCCGCTCGCCGGACCACCCGGGCCGCCCTGCTGCCCGAGCCGGTGCCGCTCGCCGACGCGGTGCTCGCCGCCGTGGACCAGGCCTGCCACCGGGCCGGCCTCCCGGCCGACGGGAACCAGGGCCTTCCCCTGCTGCTCGCCCTGCACAGCGACCTTCGCACCCGCGCGGTGGCCGACGCCGTCGCCGCCGGTGCGACCGCCGCCTGGGGCGCCGCCGGCGTCACCCGGGTCTACACCGGCGCCTGCGTCGCGGCCGGGACCGCGGTGGCCGACGCCGCCGCGCTGGTCGCCGCGGGCCGGTACCCCCGGGTCCTGGTCGCGGCCGGGCACCTGGTCGAGCCGGGCGTGTTCGCGGCCTTCGACGCCGGGCGGGCGCTGGCCCGCGACGGCGAGCTGCGCCCGTTCAGCGCCGGCCGCACCGGCACCCTCCTCGGCGACGCCGCCGCCGCCGTCCTCGTGGAGGCCGAACCCGCGGCCGGGCGGCGCGGCGCACCCGTGCTCGCCCGGCTGGCCGGCTGGGGCCGGGCCGGTGACGCCCACCACGTGTGCCGCCCCGAACCCGACGGCGCGGGCGCCGTGCGGGCGATCGAGGCCGCGCTCGCCCGGGCCGGCCTCGACCCGGCCGAGATCGGCTACGTCAACGCCAACGGGACCGGCTCGCCACTGGCCGACCGGGCCGAGGCGAGTGCGCTGCGCCGGGTGTTCGGCGGCCACGTCGAGCGGCTGCCGGTGAGCTCCAGCAAGGCCGTCCACGGCCACGCCCTGGAGGCCTCCGCGCTGCTCGAACTCGCCGTCACCGTCGCCGCGTTGCGCGACGGCCGGTTACCGGTGAACGCCGGCTGGCTCGGTCCGGACCCGGACGTCGGCCTGGACCTCGTCCTGGACGGCCCGCGCGCCGCCCGGCCGCGTTACGCGCTCACCCTCAACTCCGCCTTCGGCGGTGCCAACACCGCCCTCCTGGTGGCCGCCCGATGACCGGACTGCGCATCCTCGCCGAGGCCCGCTGGCCCGACGCCGGCCGGGCCGGGCAGGACCGGCTGCCCCCCGTCCCCGGGTTCGCCGCCTCCACCTTCAACCCGCTGGTGGCCGAGGTCGCCGAACGCTGTCTGCGCGCCCACCACGGCACCGCTCCGGCCCCCGGCCGCACCGCCCTGCTGCTCGCCAGCGCCGGCGGCGACCGCGCCACCGCCCGGGCCATCGACGAGGCGGCGGCCTCGGGCCGGCGGGTGCCGCCGCTGCTGTTCTTCCAGTCCAACCCGAACGCCGTCCTCGGGCACATCGCCGCCCGCTGGGGCCTCACCGGCCCGGTGGTGGCGATCAGTCCCGCCGAGGCCCGGCCGGGCTCGGTGCCGCAGGACGCCCTCGACCACGCCGCCCTGCTGCTCGCGGACGGCGACGCCGACCACGTCCTGGTCATCGCCGCCGAAGCCGCGGATGCCGCCGACGCCTCCGATGGCGCCGGTGCCGCCGGTGCCGCCGAACAGGCCGACACCTCGGGAGCGGCCGACGCCACCGGTGCGGGCACCGACCGGGCCGTCGCCGTCCTGGTCACCAGCGCCTGATCCGCCCGACCCCGTCTCATCCCCGCACCACCGTCACCCGAGCACCAGCATCACCCGAGCACCACCGTCACCCGAGCACCACCGTCACCGCACCCGCGCGAGCGGCCCCACACGCCGCGTCCCGCCGCAGCACGCCCTGCACCAAGGGAGGGATCCACCACCATGAGCATCCGCAGTATCCGCGCCCTTCTCGCGGACGACCCGGACGTCGGCGCCGGCAACGTCCTGACCAGCCGGCTGGCCCTCGGCCTCGGCCTGGACGAACCGCTGCTGACCTTCGACACCCCGGTGGACGACCACGCCGCCTGGCAGCCCTTCACCCTGCGCGAGCTGGACCGCGCCGTCCGGGCCCGGGCCGCGGCGCTGCACGCGCTCGGCGTCACCCGCCGCGACCCGGTGGTGGTGTACGCGAGCGACGCCGCCGACCACGTGCTGGCCTTCCTCGCGCTCGCCCGGCTCGGCGCCCTCCCCGCGCTGCTCAACCCCAACCTCGACGGCGAGCGGGCCGCGCGCTACATCGCCAAGCTGGGCCCGGTCGGCATCCTCGCCGACCCCGCGCACCTGGCGGCGCTGGCCGGCCACGACACCGGCGCACCCGCCTTCCCGGAGATCGCCACCCTGGGCGCGGGTGACCCGGACGCCGCGCCCGCGCCCTACCGGCACTGGTCCGGCGACCCGGTGGCGATCACCCACTCCTCCGGCACCACCGGGATGCCCAAGGCCGTGGTCCACTCGCACGCGAGCCTGTACGCGGCGATCCGCCACCGGCTCCGGTTGCCCCGCCCGCAGGGGCAGGAGCGGATGCTCAGCGCCCTGCCGGCGCCGCACGCGGCCACCCTGATCGCGGTCAACCTGGCACTCAGCTCGCACACCGAACTCGCCGTACTCTCCGGGCAGTCCGGCGCGGGCGTGCTGGACGCCATCGAGAGCTGGCGGCCCAGCGGCGTGGTCGGCTTCGCCGCGACCTGGGCCGACCTCGCCCACCACGACCTGGCCGCCCGGGACCTCGCGTCGGTCGCGCTCTGGTGGAACACCGGCGACTGCGCGCACGAGGTGCACATCCGCCGGCTGATCGCGGCCGGCAGCCGCGAGGCGGTGACCCGCGAGGGCCGGGTCCGGCTGCCCGGCTCGCTGTTCGTGGACGGCCTGGGCTCCACCGAGATGGGCCACTCGCACTTCTTCATCACGCACGGCCCCGGCACCGAGCGGTACGGCCGCTGCGTCGGCCGCCCGCACGCCTTCGTCGACTGCGAGGTGGTCGGCCCGGACGGCGAGCCGCTCGGGCCCGGCGAGGTCGGCGAACTCGCCACCTCCTCCCCCACCCTGGCGCTCGGCTACTGGAACGACTCGGCCACCACCTTCCGGACCAGGATCCGCGGCCGCTTCCTCACCGGCGACCTGATGTACCGGGACGAGGAGGGCTACTGGTACCACGTGGACCGGCTGGTCGACTCGGTCGAACTCGGCGACGGCGAGCGGCTGTTCACCGCGATGTCGGAGGAGCGCGTGCTGGCCGCCTGCCCGGGGGTGGCGGACTGCACGGTGGTCGCGGTCCGCGACGGCGCCCGGGTGGTGACGGACGTGCTGCTGATCCTGGCGGCCGGCGCCGACCCGGCGGCCGACCGCACCGAGGAGGTCACCGCCGCGCTCGACGCGGCCACCGCGGCCACCGTCCGCCGGGTGCTGGTGGTCGCCGGCGAGGACATCCCGCTCGGCCCGACCGGCAAGGTCCGCAAGGTGCTGCTGCGGCAGCGCCACCTCGACCCGGCGACCGCCCGATGACGGCCCCCGCCGCCCGCCCGGCCGTCGCCACCCGCCCGGCCGCCGTCGTCACCGGCATCGGCCTGGTCACGCCGGTCGGCCGCAAGCCCGCCGAGGTCTTCGACGCGCTCACCGCCGGCCGCTCGGGCATCCGCGCACTGCCCGAGGGCCACGCCGCGCACGGCTGGCTCACCGCCGCCGGGCTCGCGCCCGCCGTGGACGGGCGCGAGGTGCTGCCGCCGACCGAGACCCGCTGCGTGGACCGGTTCGTGCTGCTCGCGCTGGCCGCCGCCGACGACGCCCTCGCCGACGCCGGCCTGGTGGTCGGCCGGGACGCCGACCCGCACCGCACCGCCGTCGTGCTCGCCACCGGCGGCGGCGGTCTGGAGACCTTCGAACAGCAGTCGCACCGGCGGCTGGAACGCGGCCGGCCCGGCGTCAGCCCGTACCTGCTGCCCGGCATGCTCTCCAACATGGCCACCGCCCGGATCGCCATCAAGCACGGCATCCGGGGCTTCAGTTCGGCGATCGTGACGGCCTGCGCGGCCGGCGCCCAGGCGGTCGCCGAGGGGCTGCGGCTGATCCGGGCGGGCGACGCCGACGTGGTGGTGTGCGGCGGCAGCGAGTCCTCGCTGCACCCGACGATCGCCGCCGCCTTCACCAACGCCCGTGCGCTGTCGTCCGGTTGGGAAGATCCGGAGCAGGCCAGCCGACCCTTCGACGCCCGCCGCAACGGCTTCGTGCTGGGCGAGGGCAGCGCCGTCCTGGTGCTGGAACGCGCCGAGCACGCGGACGCCCGCGGCGCGGCCGGCTACGCCGACCTCACCGGCTGGGGCGCGTCCACCGACGCCCACCACCCGACCATGCCGCGCCCGGACGGCGCGGGCGCCGCCGACGCGATGCGCGCCGCGCTCGCCAACGCCGGCCTGGCGCCCGCCGACATCGGCTACGTCAACGCGCACGGCACCGGCACCAGACTGGGCGACGTCGCCGAGACCGCCGCCCTGCGTACCGTCTTCGGCGAGCACGGGCCGGCGGTCAGCTCGACCAAGGGCGCCACCGGCCATCTGCTGGGCGCCGCAGGGGCGTTGGAGGCGGCCGTCACCGCGCTGGCGGTGGCCCGGGGGACGCTGCCGCCGACCGTGAACCTCACCGACCCCGACCCGGCCTGCGCCCTCGACCACGTCCGCGGCCCCGCCCGGTCCACGCCGCCGGGGGCCGCCCTGAGCAACGCCTTCGCCTTCGGCGGCCACAACGTCAGCCTGGTCTTCGGCCCGGCGTCCACCCGGGCCGCCCGGTAGGCGCCCACGCGGCACGCGCACCGCCGACCCGCGTCCGGATCAGGCGTGTCCGGCCGCCCGCGGCCCCACCACGCGCCCCGCCACGCGCCCAGCCACTCGTCCTTCACCACCACCGGGGAGATCCCGTTGTCCATCCAGTCCATCACCCATGTCGAGTTCCACTGCGCGGACGCCGACCGGGCCGCGGCCGGCCTCTGCGCCGACTTCGGCTTCACCGCCCAACCCGACGCGGCCCCACCCGAGGCAGCCCACGCCGACCCCGCCCGGCCCGGCACGCCGCAGCCCGACGCCCCGCACCCCGACGCCTCCCGGCCGAGCGCCCCGCAGCCCGCCGCCCCGCGCGTCGTCCGGCTGCGCCAGGGCAGCATCCGGCTGCACCTCCTCTCGGCCGCCGACCCCGCCCACCCGGTGGCCCGCTACGTGGCCCGGCACGGCGACGGCGTCGCCGTCATCGCCCTCGGCTGCACCGACCCGCAGGCCTCGCTGGAGCGCGCCGAGCGGCACGGCGCCCGCGTGCTGGACCGCGCCGGCGGCCTGGTGGCCGGCTTCGGCGACCTGGCCCTGCGGTTCGTGCCGCAGCCGCCCGAGCCGCCCGCCGCACCGCCCGCCGGCACCCTGCTGGACGCCCTCGACCACGCCGCGATCTGCGTCCCGGCCGGCGAGCTGGCCCCCGCCGTGAAGTTCTGCGAGGCCGCGCTCGGCCTGCACCGCGTCTTCGGCGAGTACATCGAGGTCGGCGAGCAGGCGATGGACTCCAGCGTGGTGCAGAGCGCCTCCGGCGAGGTCACCTTCACCCTGATCGAGCCCGACACCACCCGCCGCCCCGGCCAGATCGACACCTTCCTGGCCGACCACGACGGCGCCGGCGTCCAGCACCTGGCCTTCCGCACCGACGACATCGCCACCGCCGTGCGCACCATCCGCGAGCGCGGCGTCGAGTTCCTCAGCACCCCGGGCGCCTACTACGACGCGCTGGCCGAACGGCTCGGCGGCACCGCCATCCCCGTCGCGACGCTGCGCGAACTCGACGTGCTGGTCGACCAGGACCACGGCGGGCAGCTGTTCCAGATCTTCGCCCGCTCCACCCACCCCCGCCGGACGTACTTCCTGGAGCTGATCGAGCGCCAGGGCGCGGGCACCTTCGGCACCGCCAACATCAAGGCCCTGTACGAGGCCGTCGAGCGGCAGAACGCCACCGCCTCCGTCTGAGCGCCCGTCCCCACCCCCCCGACCGAAGGAGGCACCACCCCATGGCCACCGCCGCCGAGTTCCGGCTCACCGAGGCCGAACGCGCCCTGCTGCCCACCCCCGAGGAGGTGGCCGGCTACCTCGAACACGGCTGGTACCTCTCCCGCCGGCTGTTCGGCGACGAGGAGCTGGACACCCTGCAGGCCGCCACCGAGAAGTACTACGAGGGCCACCGCGACCGCCGGCTGCCGGTCCGCCCGCCGCACCTGGCCTCCTGGGAGCCCGCCCACGGCCGGGTCCAGCGGCACAACGACTACGTGCACTACGAGAGCGACGCGATAGGCGCGATCCTGCGCAAGCCGCTGCTCGGCGCCGTCGCCGCGCTGCTCGCCGAAGCCGAGGAGATCCGGGTCTTCCAGGCCACCCTGATCTACAAGCCGCCGGTGCCCGAGGAGCCGAGCAACCACGTGCCGTGGCACTTCGACAAGCACTACTGGCAGACCTCGACCTCCGACCGGATGCTGACCGCGTTCCTGCCGTTCCACGACTGCGGCGAGGAGAACGGCACCATCACCATGGTCGACGGCAGCCACCGCTGGCGCGAACTGGACTCCGGCGAGGACTCCACCCGGCACTTCGCCGAGCGCGACCGCGCCGAACTGGACGCGATCCTCGCCGAGAACGCCCGCTTCAACGGGCAGCAGGTCCGCAAGGTGCCGATGCTGATCCCGCGCGGGCACGTCAGCTTCCACCACTGCCGCACCTACCACGGCAGCGGCCCCAACCTGGCCGCCACACCGCGCCGCGCGGTATCGCTGCACCTCCAGGACGGCGCCAACGAGTACCGCCCGGCCACCCGGCCGGACGGCGCCCCGGTGGTCTACAACCACGACGTGGTGGTCCGCCGCACCCCCGACGGCCGGCCCGACTACGCCGACCCGGACTTCTGCCCGACGGTCTGGCGGGGCACCCGGTGACGACGCCGCCCCCGACCCCGGTCGCCCCCCTCCGTACCCCCGGGCAGCGGTACCGGATGCTGCGGCTGATCCGGGGGTTCGAGGAGCTGGCGCTCGGGCTGGTGAAGTCCGGCGTGATCACCGGCGGCATCCACCCGTACATCGGCCAGGAGGCCGTCGCGGTCGGCGTGTGCGCCGCGCTCGGTCCCGACGACCGGCTCACCTCCACCCACCGCGGGCACGGCCACGTGCTGGCCCGCGGCGCCGGGCCGCGCCGGCTGCTGGCCGAACTGGCGGGCCGGGTCGACGGGTTGAACCGGGGCCGGGGCGGCTCGATGCACGCCGCCGACCTGTCGCTGGGCATCCTGGGCGCCAACGGCATCGTCGGCGCCGGCGCGCCGATCGCGGTCGGCGCCGCCTGGGCCGCCCGGCAGGCCGGCGACGGCCGGGTGGTGGTCTCCTTCTTCGGCGACGGCGCGCTCAACCAGGGCGTGCTGCTGGAGTCGCTCAACCTGGCGGCGATGTGGCGGGCCCCGGTGGTCTTCGTCTGCGAGAACAACGGCTACGCCACCACGCTGCCCGCCGGCACGGCGGTGGCCGGCGGCGCGCTCGGCCGGGCGGCCGCCTTCGGCATCCCCGCCGCGGCAGTGGACGGCATGGACACCGAGGCCGTCCGGACGGCGGCCGAGGAGGCCGTGGCCCGGGCGCGGGCCGGCGACGGCCCCGCCTTCCTGGAGTGCCGCACCTACCGCTTCGAGGGCCACCACACCATGGAACGCCGGATGAAGCTCGGCTACCGCACCGCCGAGGAGGTGGCGGCCTGGCGCGAACGCGACCCGCTGCCGCGCGCCGCCGCCGCGATCGGCGGAGCCGCGAGCGCCGCGCTGGACGCCGAGGTGGCCGCCGAACTGGCGGAGGCCGAACGGTTCGCGCTCGCCTCCGCCCACCCGGACCCGGCCGGGGCGTCCCGGTACCTGTACGCCGACGGGCGGCAGCCGCGGGCGGGGGCGGTCGCATGAGGCTCTCCTACACCAAGGCGCTCAACCGGGCCCTGGCCGACGAACTCGCGGCGGACGAGGCGGTCTGCGTCTTCGGCGAGGACATCGGCGCCGGCCTGGCCGGCCCCACGCTCGGGCTGCTGGACCGCTTCGGGCCCGGGCGGATCGTCGACACCCCGCTCTCCGAGCAGGCCTTCACCGCGGCGGCGGTCGGCGCGGCGCTGGCCGGACGCCGCCCGGTGCTGGAGTTCCAGATCCCCTCGCTGCTCTTCCTGGTCTTCGAGCAACTCGTCAACCAGGCCCACAAGTTCTCGCTGATGACCGGAGGCCAGGCGGGCGTCCCGCTGACCTGCCTCGTCCCGGGCTCCGGCTCCCGGGACGGCTGGGCGGGCCAGCACTCGGACCACCCGTACAGCCTGTTCGCGCACGCCGGGGTGAAGACCGTGGTGCCGGCCACCCCGACCGACGCCTACGGACTGCTCCGCTCGGCCGTCCGCGACCCGGACCCGGTCGTGGTGTTCGCGCCGGCCGCCGCGCTGCCGGTCCGCGAGACCGTCACCTGGGAGCTGGTGCCCGTCCCACTCGGCTCGGCCCGCGTGCACCGGCCCGGAACCGACGTCACCCTGGTCGCCGTCGGCCACCTGGTGCACGACGCGCTGGCGGTCGCCGAGGAGCTCGCCGACGAGGTCTCGGTCGAGGTCTTCGACCCGCGCACCCTGTACCCCTTCGACTGGGCGGCGCTGGCCGCCTCGCTGGAGCGCACCGGCCGGCTGGTGGTCGTCGACGACTCCAACCGCAGCTGCGGCATCGGCGCCGAGGTGCTGGCGACCGCCGCCGAGGAGCTGCGGCTGGTCGCCCCGCCCCGCCGGGTCACCCGCCCGGACGGCGCGGTGCTCCCCTTCGCCCCCGCCCTCGACCGCGCCCTCCAGCCCGGCCGGGAGCAGCTGCGGCACGCCCTGCGCGCCGTCATGAAGTAGCCCGCGGCACCCGCCGACCCGGGAGGAACCCCCTCCTCCCGGGGCATCCCCTTCCCCCGTGAGGAGCCCCCGCATGTCCACCAACCGCTACCACTGGGACCGTTCGCACCCCGGCCTGACCGGCCTCCAGCAGGCGATCGACCCGCTGCGCCGCGAGGTCGTCGGCCACACCGTCTACGGCGGCCTGAACAGCATCGAGCGGGTCCGCGCCTTCCTGGACCGGCACGTGTTCGCCGTCTGGGACTTCATGTCGCTGCTGAAGAGCCTGCAGCGCGAGCTGACCGGCGTCGACGTGCCGTGGGTCCCGAACGGGCCGACCGCCAGCCGCCGGCTGATCAACGAGATCGTGCTGGTCGAGGAGAGCGACGAGCTCGGCGAGGGCTACACCAGCCACTTCGAGCTGTACGTCGAGGGCATGCGTCAGGCCGGCGCCGACCCGGGGCCGGTCGAGGCGTTCCTCGACCTGCTGCGGACGGGCACCGCGGTGCCGGAGGCGCTGAAGGCCGCGGGAGTGCCGCAGGCGGCCGTCGACTTCACCTCGACCACCTGGGAGATCATCGAGAACGCGCCGGTGCACTGCCGCGCCGCCGCCTTCGCCTTCGGCCGCGAGGACCTGATCCCCGACATGTTCGCCCAGGTCATCAGGATCGAGGACCCGGACGGCCGGCTGACCGTCTTCAAGGACTACCTGGCCCGGCACATCGAGGTGGACGGCGAGCAGCACACGCCCATGGCGATGCAGATGCTGATCGACCTGAACGGCGAGGACGACGCCAAGTGGGCCGCCTGCGCGGAGACCGTCCGCCTCGCCCTGCGGGCCCGGGTGCGGCTCTGGACGGCGATCGAGGAGGCCTTCCCGGCCTGATCGCGGCGCGCCTCGGCCCGCCGAGGGGGCGGCCGCCCGTCCGGCCTCTCGGCGGATCTAGGGCCTCGGCGTACCTAGAGCACCTTCGGCACCGTGGCGGCCACGGCCGGGAGGACGTCCGCCGGGTCGCGGTAGCGGTGCAGTGCCGCCCGGCCCGCGGTGCCGCGCAGCCGGGCGGCCAGCCGGGCCGGGAGCACGACGGTGGTGAGCTGCCCGGTGCCGTGGAAGCCCTCGACGGTCCAGCAGACCCATGGCAGCGGGTAGTTGGCGGTCGGGCTGAAGAACACCGGCCGGTGCCCCTGGAAGGAGACCCGGTACGCGCCGAACCGGCTCCAGTTGGAGAAGCTGAACCGCCGCCGCTCCGGGTCGAAGCCGAGCGGCACGCACTCGCGCAGCCGGGACCGCCCGAGCGACTCCAGGAAGGCGAGGTTGGCGCGGAGGTTGAGGTGTCGGGTGGTGAAGTCCTCCACGGCGGTCCGGAGGGCCGCGGCGAGCGCGGCCGGCCCGTCCTGCGGCCGCTGCGGCAGGTGGATCTCGCTGAGCAGGTTGCCGACCAGACCCGGCGGCAGGCCGAGCGGGCGGCGCACGTTGACCGGGACGGTGACCCGGCGCTCCTCCCGGTCGTCGTCCAACGCGCGGATCACCGTGGCGACATGGGCGAGGAGCGCGTCGCCGGTGGAGAGCCGACGGCCGGCCGCGGTGGCGAACTCGCGGCGCATCCGGTCGAGTTCGGCATCGCCGAAGTAGACCTGGACGGTCCGGTTGGCGCGCGGTCCGGCCGCGACCTCGCGGGCCAGGACGGCCGCCTCGGCCGGCGCGGGCAGCCGGAAGCCCGGCCGTCCGCTGTCACCGGCCGGCAACACCTCCTCCAGCAGGGCGTCCTGATCCTCGATCAGCTCGACCTGCGGCAGTTCCTCGCCCTCCACCGCGGCGGACCAGGCGTGCAGCAGCAGCATGAAGCTCTGCAGGTCGCCGACCGCGTGGTGCCAGGAGCAGCCGAGCACGGTGCCGCCGGCCGAGGGCCGGGTGAGCCGCACGGTCAGCAGCGGCAGGCCGCCGGTCCGCGCGGCGGGCGCGTCCACCGGGTCGACGAGCTGGGCGCCGGCCGCGGTGACCCGGCCCATCGCCCCGGCCAGGGTGCCGTCCACCTCGTAACGGGTGAGCGGCACGCCGGAGTCGTCGCAGACCACCTCCAGCACCCCGTCGACGGTGCGCAGCCGGCCGGCGAACACCGGGACCCGCTCCAGCGCCCGGGCGAGCCCGGCGGCGAGCCGGTCCTCGTCCAGAGCCTGCTCGAAGAAGAGCACCACCGAGACCGCGAGGTCGGCCAGCATGGTGTCCATCAGTCCGCAGCGCAGGACGGTCCCGGGGGCCCGGCCGGCCCGGACGAGCCGGGAGTCGCGCAACTGCGGCCAGACGCTCATGGGTCCATCCCGGGGCTCGCGTGGGGTCGTGCGCCGGGCCCCGGACGCCCGGGCGGCACCCCGAACGATAGGGCAGCGGCCCGCCGCCGATCCAGTGGTCCAGTCCAATTTTCGTTCCCGGCGGGCCCGCGCCGCACGGTGTCCCCACCCCGGCGGCCCACCCGCGCGGCCCCGCGGCCCCACCCGCGCCGTCCCGCCGCCCCGCCGCCGCCCGGCCGCCACTCACCCTGCCCGGCCGACCCGCCCGGGCTAGAATCCGAACCATGGGAGAGCGCGCAGGCGCGCCCGCCGCGCCGCCTCTGGTTCTCGTCACCGACACGGACTCGCAGCTGATGGACCCGCGTCGGTCGTACCACGTCGGCCGCGACCCGACGAGCGAGATCGTCCTCGACGACCCCCGGGTGTCCTGGCACCACGCCGTGCTGCGCGCCAGCGAGGGCCACTGGCTGCTGGAGGACGTCGGCTCCACCAACGGCACCTTCACCGAGGGCCGCCGGATCCGGCAGGAGGACGTCGGCCCCGGGACCAGGCTGCGGTTCGGCAACCCGGCCGACGGGCCGTCCGCGACCTTCGCCGGCCTGCCCACCCCGGCCGCCGCCGAGCGGCCCTCCCTGATCGCCCCGCAGGCCTCCGGCGTCTTCCGGCAGCCCAGCGCCGTCATCCGGCTGCCCGGCCGGACGGTCCGGATCGGCCGGGCCGGCGACAACGACCTCGTCCTGGACGACCTGGTGGTCTCCCGCCACCACGCCGAACTGCGCACCCTGCCCGACGGCGGCCACGAGATCGTCGACCTGGGCAGCCACAACGGCACCTACCTCAACGGCCGCCCGGTGGACCGCGCCCCGGTCGGGCCGGCCGACATCGTCGGCATCGGCCACTCGGCGCTCTGCCTGTCCGGCGACGAACTGGTCGAGTACACCGACACCGGCGAGATCTCGCTCAACGTCCAGGGCCTGGTGGTCAGGGTCGGCCCCGACCACCGGGTGCTGCTGGACGACGTCGGCTTCCCGCTCGCCGAGAAGGCCCTGCTCGCGGTGGCCGGTCCGAGCGGCGCCGGCAAGTCCACCCTGCTGAACGCCCTCACCGGGCTGCGCCCCGCCGACGACGGCACCGTCCTCTACGACGGCCGCGACCTCTACCGCGACTACGCCGAACTGCGCCGCCGGATCGGCCTGGTGCCGCAGGACGACATCCTGCACACCCAGCTCACCGTCCGCCGCGCCCTCGCCTACGCGGCCGAATTACGCTTCCCCGGCGACACCACCAAGGAGGAGCGGGAGGCGCGGGTCGACGAGGTGATCCACGAACTCGGCCTGGACAGCCGGGCCGACCTGGTGATCTCCAGCCTCTCCGGCGGCCAGCGCAAGCGCGTCAGCGTCGCCCTCGAACTGCTCACCAAGCCGTCCCTGCTCTTCCTGGACGAACCGACCTCCGGTCTGGACCCGGGCATGGAACGCTCGGTGATGCGGATGCTGCGCGGCCTCGCCGACGACGGCCGCACGGTGGTCGTGGTCACCCACAGCGTGCTCAGCCTGGGCGTCTGCGACCGGCTGCTGGTGCTGGCCCCCGGCGGCCGCACCGCCTACTACGGCCCGCCCGACGAGGCGCTGTCGTTCTTCGGCTTCACCGAGTGGCCGGAGGCCTTCGAGGCGTTCGAGAGCGAGGACCACGCCGCCTGGCAGAGCCGGTTCCGCGCCTCACCGCAGTACCAGCGGTACGTGGCCGCCGGCGCGCTGCCGGCCGTCCCCGGGTACGCCGCCCCGCCCGGCGTCAGCCCGATCGGCCCGGAGAAGCCACAGGGCTGGTTCTCCCAGCTGGGCACCCTGGTCCGCCGCTACACCGCCGTGCTGGCCGCCGACCGGCTCTTCCTCACCGTGATGATCGCCCTGCCGTTCATCATCGGCGTGATGTGCCGGGCGATGGCCGGGGCCCGGATCTCCCCCGACAACGCCATCAACGTCGTGCTCACGCTCTGCATCGGCGGCCTGCTCACCGGCTCCGCCAACGCCGTCCGCGAGATCGTCAAGGAACGACCGATCTACCAGCGGGAACGCGTGGTCGGCCTGTCCAGATCGGCGTACCTGGTCTCCAAGGTGGTGGTGCTCGGCACGATCACGGTGGGTCAGGCCGCCGTGCTCACCGTCGTCGGTCTGGCCGGGGTGGACCTCGGTCCGCTCCTGCCGACAGGGGTGCGGGTGCACAGCGGGGTGGTGCTGCCGCCGCTGGCGGAGCTGATCCTGGCCGTCGCCCTGCTCTCCTTCTCCGCGATGATGCTCGGCCTGCTGGTCTCCGCGCTGGTCCGCAAGGAGGAGGCCACCATGCCGATGCTGGTGCTCCTCTCGGTGGTGCAGATCGTGTTCAGCGGAGCCATGCTGAAGCTGCACGGGGTGCCCGGCCTGGAGCAGTTCGCCTGGCTGGTGCCGTCCCGGTGGGGCCTGGCCGCGATGGCCCAGACCATCGACCTGCACACCGTCTTCCCGACCGCCATCACGGCCGACCCGCTGTTCCGGCCCGTCCGTGCCCACTGGCTGCGCTGCATGGCCCTGCTGGTGGGCATCTCGGCCGTGCTGGGCGTCGTCGTGCTGGCGCTGCTGCGCCGGCAGGAGCCCGCGATCATGCGGAAGTAGCGCGGGTGACGGAGGACCGTGACACGGGAACCGCGACGGAGGCGCGGTGACGGAGTCGGCAGCGCAGGAATCGGAAGCAGCCGGGAGACAGGCAGCCGCCCATGGAAGAGTTCGCGTTCCGCCCGACCCACGTCGCCGCGCCGAGCGGGATGGCCACCTGGGCGGCGCCGGACCCGTCCCTGCCCTCGACCCCGCTGGACCCGCTGCTGCCGGTCCGGCTGGTCGACCGGCGGGGCGACTGGGCGCAGGTGCTCTGCTCCAACGGCTGGTCCACCTGGGTCGACGGCCGGCTGCTGGTCGCCCTCCCCGGGACGCCGCCGGCCGCCACCGGCCCGCCGGCCCGGACCGCCGACCCGCGCCCGGCGCTGGCCGAGGCGGACGGCGCCCTCACCAAGTACCGCGCGCTGCTGGAGGACCTCGCGGCCGGCACCATCGACCTGGAGACCTTCCGGGACCGGGCCCACGGGCTGCGGCTCGGGCTCGTCGTCGAGGGCGAGGAGCTCTGGCTGTACGACGCGGTGCACGACCGCTGGTGCTACTGCGACGGCCTCCAGCTCCAGACCTACGCGGCGTCCGGGCGGCCGCGGCCCACGCCGGGCGGCGGCTCCCCGGGCGTGCCGCCGGGCACGTTCGAGCCGACCTGGGCAGGTGAACCGTGAACTCCCCGGAACAACCGACGGAACGCACCCCGGAACGGCCCCCGGACCAGACGACGGAACGGCCCCCGGAACGACCCCCGGACCAGACGACGGAACGGCCCCCGCAACGGCCCCCCGAACGGCCCCCGGCGCAGACGACGGAGCGACCCCCCGAACGGCCCCCGGACCAGACGACGGAACGCCCCCCGGAACGACCTCCGGAACGGCGCCCGGTACGGCCCCCGGAGCGGTCGGAGGCCGCCCCCAGCCTGCCGTCCGGCATGGTCGGCAGCCAGGTCGCGGGCTACCGGCTGGAGTCCGAGATCGGCCGGGGCGGCATGGCGGTCGTCTACCGGGCGAAGGACCTGCGGCTGGGCCGCACCGTCGCGATGAAGCTGCTGGCGCCCGAGCTGGCCCGCAACGAGGTGTTCCGGCAGCGCTTCATGCATGAGTCGGAGGCCGCCGCCGCGATCGACCACCCGCACATCATCCCGGTGTTCCAGGCGGGCGAGGCCGACGGCATCCTGTTCATCGCTATGCGCTACGTCGAGGGCGGCGACCTGCGCGGCCTGTTGAACCGGGACGGCCCGCTGCCGGTCGAGCGGGCGGCCCGGCTGGCGCTGCAGATCGCCTCCGCGCTGGACGCCGCCCACGCCCACGACCTGGTCCACCGCGACGTCAAGCCCGGCAACGTGCTGGTCGCCGCCGGAACGGACAGTGAGCACCCCGAGCACCTCTACCTGGCCGACTTCGGCCTGACCAAGAAGTCGCTCTCGCTCAGCGGCCTGACCAGCGTCGGCCAGATCGTCGGCACCCTGGACTACGCGGCGCCCGAGCAGATCTCCGGCCACCCGGTGGACGGCCGCTGCGACCAGTACAGCCTGGGCTGCGTGGTGTTCGAGATGCTGGCCGCGACACCGCCGTTCCGCCGCGAGAGCGACCTCGCGCTGCTCTGGGCCCACCTCAACGACCCGCCGTCGTCGCTGCGCGACCACCGGCCCGACCTCTCCCCCGCCGTGGACGCCGCCATCTCCCGGGCGCTCGCCAAGGAGCCGGCGCGCCGGTACGCCGACTGCCTGCAGTTCGTGACCGAGCTGCGGGCCGCGATCGCCGGCGGCGCGACCGCGGGGGCCCCGGCCGATCCCTGGCAGTCGGGCGGGCCGCCGACCCAGGTGGTCCCGGTCGGCGGGCCCGCCGCGCCCGCCTCGCCCAGCGCGCCGCCGGTCGTCCCGGAGCCCCCGCGCTGGGCGGCCCCGGTCGTGCACCCACCGCCGCGCTGAGCGGGGCGGCGGCCGCCCCGCCGGCGGCTGCCCACCGTCTCCCTCCCGCCCCTCCCTGCCGTCCCGCCCGACGCCCTCGCGAAGGCACGCCCGCGCGAGGGCACGCCCTCCCGAACGCGGAGCCCCCATGAACGCCGTCAGCCAGCTCTTCGCCCTGATCGCCGCCGCGATCCACGTGATCGCGTGGCCGCTGGAGAGCTTCCTGTACGGGCACCCCCGGGTCCGCTACCTGCTCACCGGCAGCACGGCGGACGCGCCCGAGGTCCGGCTCTGGCGGTTCAACGTGGGCTTCTACAACCTGTTCCTGGCGCTCGGCCTGGGCGCCGGCGTGACCGCCCTGCACACCGGGCACCAGGCGACCGGACGGGCGCTGATCGTGTACGTCAGCGCCTTCATGATCGCCGGCGGGATCACCCTGTTCGTCTCCGAACCGAAGCTGTGGCGCGGCGCCCTCGGCCAGGCGGTGCCACCGGCGGTGGTCCTGCTCGCCGACCTCCTGTGAGCCCGCCGGCCCGCCGCCCGGTCACCGCCGGCCCGGCGGGGCCGTGGCCTCGGTGACCTCACCGCGCCGGCCCAGTCCCGCCGCCAGCAGCCCGCCCAGCCAGCCCGCCACCAGGCCCCACCCCGCCGCCAGCGGGACGGCGATCCAGAGCACCGGGTCCAGCGTGAGCGTGCCGCCGCCGAGGTCGGCCAGCGGGTTGGTGCCGGTGTTGCCGAGGACGGCCCCGAGCAGATCACCGAGGCCGCCCTCCCCGACGCCGACGCCGAGCACCGACAGGCCGTAGTCGGCGGAGACCCGCGACCAGACGCCCACCAGCAGCATGGCGACGGCCGACGCCGCTCCCAGCCGGACGGCGTGCCGCCACAGCCCCGTCCCGCGCGGCGAGCGGTACGCCGTCAGGACCCCGGCCGCGAGCATCAGCACGGCGGCCAGCGGCAGCAGCCACCAGGCCCGGGCGTCCCGCTCGGCGAGCGTGCTCAGGCTGATGGTGGCCTCCTGCCCGTCCGTCCCGCGCAGCACCTCGGCCAGCGGCCTGGGCACCGGCAGGCCGACCGCGCCGACCAGGTGTCCGTGCCACTGGGCGCCGAGCCCGACGCCGAAGGCGAGCCAGACCAGGTTGGGCAGCGCCAGCAGCAGGACGGCCGCGGTCTGCCGGGCGTTGCCGTGCACGGCGGCGGTGACCAGCCCGGCGACCAGTCCGATCACCACGTAGGCGAGCAGCACCAGCAGCATCGCGAACGCCGCCGGCCGGACGGCCTGCTGGAACGGCACCAGGTGGCGCGGCAGCGGTGCCCGGCGGGAGACCGCGAAGGTGGCCGCCAGGACCACCAGCAGCCAGAGCAGGCCCAGGCCGATGGTGCTCGCCGCCTCGGCGTGGAAGCCGACCTCGGGGGTCAGGCCCAGGGCACCGCCGAGCTGCTGGACGAGGTCGTTGCCCAGGGTGACGGTGAAGGTGTGCCGGGCGCCGACGGTGAGCAGCACCAGCGCCACCACCCAGACGGCCGCCGTCCGGGCGATCCGCCCCAGCAGTTCGCCGCCGTGGGCGACGGCCCGGAAGCGCAGCTGGCGCAGGAACACCTCGGCCATCACCAGCGCGCCGACCAGGCCGACGGTCAGCGGCATGGCGGTGATCCCGGCGTCCACGTGGGCGAAGAACCCCGCGCCGCCGTCCAGCTGGACCGAGCCGCCGACGGCCAGGGCCAGGGTGGCGGCCAGGACGGACGGGAACCCGCCGCCCGGGAGCGCGTCGGCGCCGGCCGCCCAGAGGCCGAGCGCGGCGACCACCGCCATCGCGGCGAGCCCGGCCAGGACGACCGCGAGCGCGTCCAGCCAGCCGCGCAGGACACCGGGCGGTCCGGCCGCCGTGGTGGGGGGCTCCGGGTGCATGCGGGCTCCTGGGGACTCGGTGGACTCGGCCGCCCCCCACGCGTCTGACTCCAGGTCGACCTTAGGACGGGCCGCCGCGCGCTGCATGCGGTGGGCGACCGCCGCTCCACCTGCTGTTGCGGCCTCCGGCCCGCGGGGGCAGAAATGGAATCCGGTGGGGGAGCCTGCTGGGCCGGCCGTGCGCCGGCCGCCTGCGAAACGGAGCCTCGATGAGTTCCCAACCGCCCCCCGGCCCCTCGGGCCCGTACGGCCCGCCTTCCGGTCCCCCGTCCGGCCCGCCCTCCGGTCCGCCGTCCGGCCCGCTCGCCGGACCGCCCTCGGGCGGGCACCCCGGCCCGCCGTCCTATCCCCCGGGTGGCCCCTCGGGCCCGGGCGGTTCCTCCGGCGCGGGCGGGCCCTCCGGCAGCGGGCCGTCCGGCGGTGGGCCGGGCGGGCGCCCGACGCCGTGGTGGCGTTCGGGCAAGAAGCTGGCGCTGGCCGGGGGAACGCTGGCGCTGGCGGTGCTGGCCACGGTGCTGATCGTGAACAGCAACAGCGGCAGCAAGTCCAGCGACGCCATCCCCACCGCCAACGAGGTGGTCGCCCAGTCGTCGAGCGACACCGGGCCGGCCCCGTACACCCAGTCGGTGGAAACGGCCGCCGTGACGGCACCGGCGCCGACTTCGGCCGCCGCCCAGCCGACGGCCGGCGCCACGGCGACCGGCCTGCACAGCGTGCAGGGCACGTCGGCCGGGCTCTACGCCGGGGCGATGTCCAAGCCGGCCTGTGACACGGAGCGGCTGATCGCGATGACCTCGACCGGGGACACCGGCCGGGCCTGGGCCTCCGCCCAGGGGATCGAGCAGTCCGCCGTACCGGGCTACCTGCGCTCGCTGACCTCGGCCTACCTGCGGGTGGACACCCGGGTGACCAACCACGGCTACAAGGGCGGCGCCTCGGTCGCCTACCAGTCGGTGCTCCAGGCGGGCACGGCCGTCCTGGTGGACGCCCAGGGCGTGCCCCGGGTGCGCTGCGGTTGCGGCAACCCGCTGAAGCCGCCGGTCCTGGTCGCCGACGCCAAGTACACCGGCAAGACCTGGACGGGATTCCAGCCGTCCGCGCTGATCATCGTGGTGGCCGCGCCGCAGCCGGTGAAGGAGTTCGTCCTGGTGGACGTCTCCACCGGCGGCTGGTTCGCCCGGGTGACCGGGCAGATCAAGGTGGAGGACCGGACGGTCCCGCCGCCGAAGGAGCTCGCGCCGGGCATTCCGCCGGCCGAGCCGATGAAGCCGGCCTCGCCGTCGGCCTCCGGCGCCACCTCGGCGAGCACCTCGGCCACCACGTCCGGCGCCAGCTCCGGTTCGACCTCGGGCTCGACCGGCCCGTCGACCGGCTCGGCCTCGGCCAGCACCTCCTCCGCCTCGCCGTCCGGGCCGTCCTCCTCGGCGAGCACCGCCTCCTCCTCCGCCTCGTCGTCCTCGGCGACCGCGTCCTCGGCCAGCGTGAAACCGTCCACCGCGACGGCGACCGCGACCACGGCGACGGCCACGACGACGACCACGGCCACCGGGACGAGTACGGCGACCGGCACCACGACGGCGACGGCGGCCTGCGCCACCGTCCTGCCGTCGACGCTCCCGCCGTGCACGACCGCGTCGACCGGCGGGTCCAGCTGACCTCGCCCCCGGCCGCCGCGGCGGGCACCCCGGTCGGTCCGGGG
>NZ_JBHXTG010000008.1:104442-175051 GCF_042677465.1 Kitasatospora sp. NPDC127111 | reverse complement strand
GGAGAGCTACCTCGCCGGCCTCCACCTCCGCGGCGCGGTCATCTGGATCAAGGACCTCACCCGGGCCCACTGATCACGACCGAATACCTGCCCTAGGGGGCGGGGTCCGGCTCGGGTTCGCTGCTGCCCTGACGTCGTTCCGGCGGCTCGCTCCCGTTCCCCCTCCAACCGAAGTCCGTTCCCTGTGAACCTGCCGCTGCGCACAGATGGCGGCAGGACCAAATGACGAAATGGCGCCTTACAAAACCGATGGCATGACTGTCACAATGCGTTGGTGTACAGCTCAAAGCCCCTGCTCGGCCGATCTCCGGGCAGAACCCTCGGTCTCACCCTCGCCCTGGTCTCCGCCGTCGCCTTCGGGGGCTCGGGGACGGCGGCCAAGCCCCTGATCGAGGCCGGCCTCTCCCCCCTGCACGTGGTCTGGCTGCGGGTCACCGGCGCCGCCGTGGTCCTGCTCCCGCTGGCCTACCGCCACCGCGACGCGGTGCTCCGGCGGCCCGGCCTGCTGCTCGGCTTCGGCCTGCTCGCCGTGGCCGGCGTCCAGGCCTGCTACTTCGCGGCCATCTCCCGCATCCCGGTCGGCGTCGCCCTGCTCATCGAGTACCTGGGGCCGCCGCTGCTGCTCGGCTACGTGAAGTTCGTCCAGCGCAAGCCGATCAGCCGGGGCGCGGCCATCGGCGCCGGCGTCGCCGTCGCCGGGCTCGCCTGCGTGGTGGAGGTCTGGAACGGCCTGAGCTTCGACGCCCTGGGCGTCCTGTTCGCCCTCGGGGCGGCCTGCTGCCAGGTCGGGTACTTCGTCCTGGCCGACGCCGGCAGCCGGGGCGACCGTCCGGTCGAGCCGCTCGCCATCAGCGCCTACGGCCTGCTGATCGGCGCCGTCGTGCTCACCGCGTTCACCCGCCCCTGGACCGCCGACTGGAGCCTGCTCGGCGGGAACGTCGTCATGAACGGGCACTCGCTGCCCGCGCTGCTCCCGGCCGCCTGGATGGTCCTGATCGCGACCGTGCTCGCCTACCTGACCGGCGTGATCGCGGTCCGGCACCTGTCGCCGCCGGTCGCCGGGGTGGTCGCCAACCTGGAGGCGGTCGTCGCCACCCTCCTGGCGTGGGTCCTGCTCGGCGAACACCTGGGCGTGCCGCAGACGGCGGGCGGCCTGCTCGTCCTGGCCGGCGCCTTCGCCGCCCAGGCGAGCAAGCCCGCGGCCGTCGCGGAGACGCGCGTGGTGGAGACGGGCGTGGCTGAGGCGGGCGCGGTGGACGCGGGCGCGGTGGACGGCGTGGCTGAGGCGGGCGCGGTGGACGCGGGGGCGGTGGACGCGGGCGCGGCTGAGGCGGGCGTGGTTCGGGCGGGCGGTGGACGCGGGCGCGGCTGAGGCGGGCGCGGTTGGGCGGGCGGTGGACGCGGGCGGTCCAGGCTCCCTCGCGTTGGGCGAGCTGCGGGCGCGTGCGGCCACCGGCTCAGGGGTCGGGGCCGGTCGGCCGCCGGGCCCGGGGGTCAGTGGCCGACCCAGCCGAACCAGTCGAGGTGATTGAGCGGCCACACCACGGCCGACACCGGGCCGACCACGTTGTCCACCGGCACCGCGCCGCCACCCGGGCCGCGCTGGTGGTACCGCGAGTCGGCGGAGTCGCTCCGGTGGTCACCCTCCACCCAGACGTACCCCTGGGGCACCGTCACCGGGCCGAAGTCCAGCCCCGCGCAGGAGTCGTCCCCCGGGTGCAGGTACGGCTCGGCCACCTTGGCGCCGTTGACGGTGAGCGTGGTGCCCGAGCACTGCACGGTCTGGCCACCCGTCGCGATGACCCGCTTGACCAGGTAGTTGTCGTCCTTGGGCGGCACCAGGCCGACGAAGCCGAGCGCGGAGCCCAGCGCCCGGGAGAACGGGTTGCCGTCGATCGGCTGCGGCGGCAGCCAGCCACCCGGGTCCTTGAAGACCACCGGCTCGCCGGGCTTCGGCTCCCAGCCGGTGAGCGGCGCGAACTTGTTCACGCCGACCCGGTCGCCGATCCGCAGGGTGTTCTCCATCGATCCGGACGGGATGGTGAACACCTGGAACAGACAGGTCTTGATCAGCAGCGCGACGAGCAGCCCGACCGCGGCCATCGCGGGAATCTCGATCCACCACGGCCGGTGACGACGCCCCGCCCGCCGCGCCTTCGAGCCCTTGGCCCGTGCGGCCCTGCCCGCCTTCCCCGTCCGCGCCCGCCGGGCCGCGGCACGGCCCCCGACGGGAACGCCAGGGGCACCAGGGGCAGTGTCGCTCGGGGCCTCCGGAGCGCCGGGATCACCGGGGCCGGGATCACCGAGGCCGGCGCCCGCAGCCGGGGCCTGACCGGCTCCCGCATCGCCGTGCGTATCGGGCAGGTTCACCGCCATCGTCGCTGCTCCACCTCTCCGGCTGGGGAACCTGCACGGTACGCCACCTGGGAAGCCTCGCGAAATCGGGCATTTACCCCCATCCGACAACAACACCGGCCGTAGGTGGGGCGGCGGGCCGGCGGGACACCCGCCCGGGTGATCCCCCGGCCGGCCCCGACGGCGGCCCGGGTGGCCCCGCGGAGTCGTCAGCCGGCGACGTTCTGGCCGGTCACCGCATCGCTGGCGATCTTCTCGTGGTGCCGGATGACCTCGGCGATGATGAAGTTGAGGAACTTCTCCGCGAACACCGGATCCAGGTGCGCCCCGGCGGCCAGCTCCCGCAGACGGCGGATCTGGTCGCGCTCCCGGGCCGGGTCGGCCGGCGGGAGCTTGTGGTCGGCCTTGAGCCGCCCGACCCGCTGGGTCGCCTTGAAGCGCTCGGCCAGCATGTGGACCACCGCGGCGTCGATGTTGTCGATGCTCTCGCGCAGACTGGTCAGCTCGGCCCGCACGGCATCGTCGATCCCCTCGGGAAGTCCGGCATCGGGGGTCGTGGGGTGATCCGTCATCGGGGCGGCTCCGCGGCTCTCTGGTGGGTGGGCGCCCGGCCGTCCGAAGGCCGGGGATCAGGCCCGGGCAAATCTAACAGGGCCCCCGGTGCAGATCATCATCATTTGGCGCAACCGTCCACGATCCGGACAGGGGACGGACGACTGCCCGGCCCACCTCCCCGTCCGGCCCCCACCCGGCCCCGAGCCTGCGGAAATTCCCGCCGCGGCACCCCGTGGCGCTACTTGTGGCCGCCCCCGGGCCAGCCCGTAGGCTGGTGCGCGGCATGACCGGAAGTGACGAATCAGCAGTCCCTCAGTGATGGAGGTACCGATCGTGGCAACCACCCGCACCGCGCACACCGTCTGGGAAGGCAACCTGCTCGACGGCAAGGGCGAGGTGACCCTCGCCTCGTCCGGCATCGGCACGTACCCGGTGTCCTGGCCGGCCCGCGCCGAGGCGGCCAACGGCAAGACCAGCCCGGAGGAGCTCATCGCGGCCGCGCACTCCGCGTGCTTCTCGATGGCCCTCTCGCACGGCCTGGCCGGCGCCGGCACCCCTCCCGCCAAGCTGGACACCCAGGCCGACGTCACCTTCCAGCCCGGCACCGGCATCACCGGCATCCACCTGACCGTCACCGGCGACGTGCCCGGCCTCGACGAGGCCGGTTTCGTGAAGGCCGCCGAGGACGCCAAGGCGAACTGCCCGGTCAGCCAGGCCCTCACCGGCACGACCATCACCCTTACCGCCAAGCTGGCCTGACGCCCAGAAATCTCGCCGCGCCGTCACGGTAGGCGCGCTCCCGGCGCTCGACCAGCGCCCGGGGGCGCACGTTGGAAGCACGCGCCCTTGGTGCACATCATGTGATGTACACCAAGGGCGTCTGCACGTACCGCCGCACATAATCCGAAAGCGGGCGAATCACCCTGGCGGCGGTTACCGCGCGTTGCCGTCGCGTCCTATGATCGGCCGCAGCGCCCTGTTCTTCACGCGGATCCCCACCCGAGCGCTCCACCGTGAGCACTCCGCACCGGACCGCGAGGACCTCGACAGAGTGCGGGAGCCGGCCGCCGCAGTTCCGGGTGACCGGCCGGACCAGCCTTAAGCGTCAAGCGTCAGCAGCGGACGGGAGCATGCCGTGCCGGGCCAGAACGAGGGGGCCGACGCACACCACCCAGGCGTGCGGCACGAGGAACCGCAACGCCACCTCCGGTCGCCGGTCCTCCGCCCCGCCAACGGCGCCCCCTCCCACGGTGGCCCCGTCAACGGCGACCCGGTCAACGGCGACCCCGTCAACGGCAAGCACTCCCACGGTCGGCACGCCAACGGCGGGCATGCCAACGGCGGTGCTGTTCACGGTGGTTCAGGCCGTGACGGCCACGCCAACGGCGGCCCCGCCGGTGGCCCGGCCGTCGACACCGTGACCGGCCTCCCGGGTACGGGCGGCGCGGAGGTCATCCTCTGCCCCACCTGCTCGGCCCCGCTCAGCAACGGGACGCACCGGCCCGCCGACGGGTCCGATCTACCGCCCGGGGGGACGGAACGACTGCTGGCCGCGCTGAGCGCGAGCGAGTCCCGGTTCCGCGCCGCCTTCTGCGACGCCGGCATCGGCATGGCCCTGATCGATCCCGAGGACCGGATCATCGAGGTCAACCCCGCCTTCGCCGCCCTGGTCGGCTGTGGGGCCGGCGAACTGGTCCGCACTCACATCCATGACGTCATCGACCCGGAGGGCATGCCGGACCGCCTGTTCCCCGAACTGGTCGGGGGCGGGCGCGAACGGCTCCGGGTGGAGAAGCAGCTCAGACACCGCGAGGGCCGCACGGTGTGGAGCAAGGTGACCATCTCGCTGATCCGGGACGGCAAGGGCAATCCGCTCTACACGCTGGCGATGGTCGAGGACATCACCGAGCAGCGCCGCCTCGGCGACCGCCTGGAGTACCAGGCCCTGCACGATCCGCTGACCCGGCTGCCCAACCGGACGTTCTTCTTCGAACGGCTCGACGCCGCCTGCCTCGCGGTGACCGGCCCGGTCGGCGGCGGGCCGAGCACGGTCGAGGCCACCTCGCCACCCGCTGCCGACCCGGTCACCGTCGGTGCGGGCACGGGAGATGCGGCCACGGGAGACACCGCCCCGCCAGCTGTGACCACGACAGATGCGGCCGCGGCAGGCGTGGCCGCGGCAAGTACGGCCGCCCCGGACGAGCGCCGGGTGGGCGTCTGCTACCTGGACCTCGACGGGTTCGCCGCGATCAACGAAACCCTCGGCCACCACATCGGCGACCAGCTGCTGATCGCCGTCGCCACCCGGCTGCGGCGCGGGTTCTCCGGACACGGCACCCACCTCGTGGCCCGGATGGGCGGCGACGAGTTCGCCGTCCTGGTCACCGACAGCCGGGGCAGCGACCAGCTGACCGAACTGGCCGCCCGGATCCTGGAGACGCTGGAACGGCCCTTCGACGTGGCCGGCCACCGACTGGTGGTGACCGCCAGCGTCGGCGTCGTCGAGCGCTCCGTGCACGAGACCACCCCGACCGACCTGGTCAAGGACGCCGACGCCACCCTCTACTGGTCCAAGGCGGACGGCCGGGCCCGCTGGACCCTCTACGACCCGGACCGGGGCGCCCACCAGCTGACCCGCCAGCTGCTCGCCACCGCGCTCCGCCCGGCCCTGGAACGCGGCGAGTTCACCATCGAGTACCAGCCGCTCGTCGGCCTCGCCGACGGGGCCGTGCACGGCGCGGAGGCCCTGGTCCGCTGGCGTCACCCCCGGTACGGGACGCTCTCCCCGGACCGCTTCATCCCGCTCGCCGAGGAGTCCGGCGCGATCGTGCCGCTCGGCAAGTGGGTGCTTGAGGAGTCCTGCCGCCAGGCGCAGCGCTGGCTCACCGAGTTCCCCGGGACCGAGACCTTCGTCAGCGTCAATCTGGCCGCCCGTCAGATCTGGGACTCCGACGTGGTCGCCGACGTGGCCCAGGCGTTGGAGAGCACCGGCCTGCCGGCCCGGCTGCTGCAGTTGGAGATCACCGAGAGTGCGCTGCTGGGGCCCGGCGGGCGGCCGCTGCAGGCGCTGCAGGCACTCGCCGACATGGGCGTCCGGATCGCGATCGACGACTTCGGCACCGGTTACTCCAACCTGGCGTACCTCTCCCGACTGCCGGTGCACGTCCTGAAGCTGGACGGCACGTTCATCGAGGGGTTCCGCGACCCGGCCCCCGCCGGCCGGCCGGAACTCCCCGGCTTCGGCTCCCGCCGGAGCGACGCCGACGAGCAGATCGTCGGCGCGATGGTGCAGCTGGCGCACACCCTCGGCCTGACCGTCACCGCCGAGGGGATCGAGAGCGCGGCGCAGGCCGAGCGACTGCGGCTGACCGGCTGCGACACCGCTCAGGGCTGGTACTTCGCCCGGCCCGGCGAGGCCGAACTGGTCGCGGCCATACTCCGGGAGAACCGGCCGGTCCCGGACGACGCCCGCGGACCGCGCCGGCCGTAGCGCCGGCCGGGGCCCTGACCTTGGTGCCCGGGCCGACCCCGACGCGGGCGGCCGGGACGCCACGGCGGGCGCGGGGGAGCGCGGAAGGCGCCCGCGCGTCGGGGCGGACCTCCCGGCTCCCCGCGACGCCGGCCCGGGGCGGGCCGTGACGCCGGGCGGTCAGGCCGTGGCGGTCTCCCCGGTGAGGCCGTACGCCCGGGCGATCAGCCCGTACGAGCGGTGCCGGGCCTCGTGGCCGTGGATGTGCGAGGTGACCATCAGCTCGTCCACACCGGTCCGCTTGCGCAGCGCCTCCAAGCCGTCGGCGACCTCTCCGGGCGAGCCGAGGACGACGTTGCCCAGCCAGTCGTCGATGAAGTCGGCCTCCACCGGGCTGTACGGGTAGGACTCGGCCTCCTCGGGGGTGGGGATCGGGCCGGGGTTCCCGCGGCGCAGCCGGAGCATCGCGAGCGCCGCCGAGCGGGCCAGCCTGCGGGCGGTCGCCTCGTCGTCGGCCGCGACCGCGCTCACGCCGAGCAGGGCGTACGGCTCGTCGAGGACGGCGGAGGGGCGGAACGACGAGCGGTAGAGGTCGAGGGCCGGGACGGTGTTGGCGCTGCTGAAGTGGTGGGCGAACGCGAACGGAAGGCCGAGCCGCCCGGCCAGCTGGGCGCTGAAGCCGGACGAGCCGAGCAGCCAGACCGGCGGCCGCCCGTCGCCCTTGGGGACGGCCGTGAGCCGGGCGTAGGGGTGACCGGGCGGGAAGTCGCCGTCCAGGAAGTGGGTCAGCTCGGCGAGCTGCTGGGGGAAGTCGTCGGCCCCCTCGCCGAGGCCACGGCGCAGGGCCCGGGCGGTGGCCGGGTCGGTGCCGGGGGCCCGGCCGAGCCCGAGGTCGATGCGGCCGGGATGCAGGGCTTCGAGCAGGCCGAACTGTTCGGCGATCGCCAGCGGGGCGTGGTTGGGCAGCATGACCCCGCCGGAACCGAGCCGCAGGGTCGTCGTGTGGGCTCCGAGGTGGGCCAGCAGGACGGCCGGGCTGGAGCTGGCGACGCCCGGCATGCCGTGGTGCTCGGCGACCCAGAAGCGGTGGTAGCCCCACTCCTCGGCGCTGCGGGCGAGGGTCGTGGTCGCGGCCAGCGCCTCGGCCGGGGTGCGGCCGACGCCGACGGTGGCCAGGTCCAGGATGGAGAGCGGCGCGGGCGCCGTACCGCGGGCGGTGCCCCGGATCGCCGTGTCCCGGATCGCCGTGCCGGCCCGCGGCTCCGGTCCGCGCTCCTGCTGGTCCTCGCTGGTCATGCCGTCCGCCCTCCTGCTGCTCCGGTGGCGTCCTGGCGGTCGCGTTCGGCCGCCGGGAGCGGCCGCCTCCCTGGCGGGCGGACGCTGCTGCCGACGGAGGTCAACCACGCCGCCGGTTGCGGTGTTCCCCGCGGCCGCGGTGGCCGTTCTCACGTCTCACGTGGGCGCGGCCCGGCATCCGCCCGGCCCAGCGTCGGGCCGCCTATCGACCGTTCGGCTGACTCAGAGCCAGCAGCCGGACACGCGTGGCGACTTCACGCCAGCGCGGGAAGTCGCCAGCCGCAGGGCTCGCGATCGGCGGGCGTCGTCCGGCAGGCTAGGGGGGCAGAGCGGGTCACCCAACCGGATCCGCCCTTCCACCTGCAAGGTCATCGGGCTGGACCAGCGCCGATCGATCCCCGCGAGCCCCTGGAGCGGCACCCCGCTCCAGGGGCTCGCGCCATTGTGAGGCGCAGCACAGCCGGGGTGCTTCATGGCATGAAAAGTCGAAGCGCTAGCGTTGTCCCCTGCAGCCATCTGCTCCTCCGGGCAGCCTGGAGGGAGTCGGACCTTGGACATCTCAGCGGTGATCGGATCCTCATGGATCTGCGCCCTGGCGCTCTGCGCCGTGCTGGGCGACGCCTTCCTCCCCTTCATCCCCAGCGGGACGCTGGTCATCCTGGCCGTGCTCAAGACCTCCCAGATAGACGGCGCGCCGGTCCTGCTCGGGCTCGGCGTGGCGGTGGCCTCGTTCCTCGGCGATCTGCTGCTGCTCCGGCTCGCCCGGCGCGGCGCCCCTTCGGTTCAGCGGCGGCTCGAACACCGCCCGAAGCTGGCGGCCAGCGTGGCCCGGGTGCAGCACGCGCTGAACGACCGCACCACCGGGGCGGCCGCCGCGATGGTGGTGATCGCGCGGTTCGTGCCGGCCGGGCGGACCGTCCTCGACCTGGCCATCGGCCACTCCCCCGGCCAGCCGTACCGGTTCCTCCGCTGGTCGGCGCTGGCCGCACTGGTCTGGGCCGCCTACATCGTCACGCTGGGCTGGCTCAACAGCCACTGGTTCGACACCGCCTGGCTGAGCCTCGCGGTCTCCTGCGCCGCCGCGACCGCGGTCAGCACCGCCATCGCCCGGATCGTCCGCCGCAACCGCCGGCTCGTCACCATCTGAGGCACCGCCCGCCCTGCCCCTGGCGAGCGTCACAGGACGGCAACAGAAGACCGGTCTCCGCAGCCTCCGGGTGCCCGGTCCGCGTATTGACTGTCAGCGGACCTCGGCACCTTGGTGACCCCCGTGTCCGCATGACATGCTGACGGCGAAATACCTATTAATTGCCCGATATGACCGGTGCGGCCCGCGAACGCCGTCACCACCCGGCCAGCGGCACCAGGGGAGACCATGACCGAGATCTCGCGTAGGACCGTGCTCAGTGCCACCGCCGCGACTGTGGCCCTGGGCGCCGTGACGGCTTGCTCCAGCGGCGGATCCGGTTCCGGTTCGGGGTCGAGTTCCGCCCCCGCCCCGGGCGGCAGCACCACCGGCAACGGGCAGACCGGCAGCGGCAGTCCGAGCAAGGGCGCTCCCAAGGGCACGCCGATCGGCGACGGTTCCACCTCGGACACCGGCCCGCAGCCGAACCAGCCCAAGGCGGAGAAGCTCAAGCCCGGTGAGCGGCCGCCGCAGTTCGTGGTGTTCTCCTGGGACGGGGCCGGCGGCACCGACGACAACCAGTTCCCCCGTTTCCTCAAGCTGGCCGAGGAACACAAGGCCTCGATGACCTTCTTCCTCTCCGGGATCTACACCCTCCCGAAGGGCAAGTCCGACCTGTACCACCCGCCGAAGCACTCGGTCGGCGCCTCCGACATCCCCTACCTCTCGGACGGTGCGGTCAAGACCACGCTCAAGCTGATCAGCCAGGCGTGGCTGGCCGGTCACGAGATCGGCACCCACTTCAACGGGCACTTCTGCTCCAGCCGGCCGGACGGCAACGGCGTCAACAAGTGGACCCCGGAGGACTGGCAGAGCGAGATCGACCAGGCGATATCGTTCGTCACCCAGTGGCGGACCAACACCGGCTTCACCGACGTCGACCCGCTCCCCTTCGACTACAAGAAGGAGCTCATCGGCGGCCGCACGCCGTGCCTCGAAGGGCAGAAGGCCCTGCTGCCGACCGCGGCCAAGATGGGGTGGAAGTACGACGCCAGCTCCTCGGGCGGTCAGCAGATATGGCCGCAGAAGGTGCAGGACGGCAAGATCTGGGACTTCCCGTTGCAGAGCATCCCGTTCCCCGGACACACCTTCCAGGTGCTGTCGATGGACTACAACATCCTGGCCAACCAGTCCGCCGGCAGCACCAAGGGCGACCCGGCCAAGTACAACGACTGGCGCACCCAGGCCCGGGACTCCTACCTCGCCGGGTTCGACCGCGCCTACAACGGCAACCGCGCCCCGCTGTTCATCGGCAACCACTTCGAGCAGTGGAACGGCGGCATCTACATGGACGCCGTCGAGGAGACCCTCAAGACCATCGCGGGCAAGCCGGAGGTCCGGCTGGTGTCCTTCCGGCAGCTGGTCGACTGGCTGGAGGCGCAGGACCAGTCCACTCTCCGCAAGCTGCGCACGCTGAGCGTCGGGCAGGCGCCCGCGGGCGGCTGGGAGTCCTTCCTCGGCACCGCGGGCTGAGCGGCCCGCCGGTGGCTCCCGCCCAGTGGCGGGAGCCGTGACGGACCGGCGTTCCGGGGACCACTATCCGGCGGCGGGCCCGGAGCCGAGCAGGCGCCGGACCACGGCCTCCGCACCGGCCGGACCCCAGAGGATCGAGTAGTGGTTGGTGTCCGGCACCAGCTCGGCCACCACCCGGGCCCGGTCCAGCCCGGCCGTCGCGATCCGCTTGTCGTCGTAGAGGGCCTGGGGTTCGTCGAGCAGGCCGCGTTCCGCCCACAGCAGCTCACCGGGGCAGGGCAGCCGGTGCACCGCGGTGGCCGCGTCCTCGTCCAGCAGGACCTGCGCGCCGTCGGTCTGTACGGCCTCCAGTACGCAGGAGGAGCGCAACTCGGGCTCGGTGCCGATGAGATCGCGTTGGGTGTACGCGTCGATGTCGTCCGACCAGTCGGCGTTGAAAGCCGGGTGTTGCCGCCAGAACGCGCGGTAGGCCGCGCGGTCCGGGAAGGTCATCGACAGCCGGGCCAGGGCCGGGCCGAGCACCGCGGCCAGGACGTCCTCCTCCCGGAGGCCCTCCGGCAGCGGGAACGTGATCGCCCCGTCGACCAGCACCACCCGGCTCACCAGGCCGGGGTGCCGCACCGCCGTCAGCGCGGTGATCCAGGCACCCATGGAGTGCCCGACGACCACGGTCGGCCCCAGGCCGAGCGTGGTGATCAGGGCGGCCACGTCGTCGGCGTGCCGGGTCAGGCCGTACGGCCCGCCCAGGGCCCGGCTGGCCCCGCGCCCGCGCAGGTCGGGTGCGAGCAGCGTGGCCCGGCCGGCGAGTCGGCGGGCGACCTCGAACCAGGCGAGTCCGTTGGCGGTGATGCCGTGCACCGCCACGACGGTCGGCGTCCCGGGCACGGTGGCGGGCCAGCGGAGCACGGCCAGCTCCCCACCGGGCACGGGAACCGTCAACTGCTCGGGCTGCTGGGGTGACTGGCTCACGCGGGGCTACCTCCTTCGGGACGGGCACCGGCGGCGCCGGCACGGCCGGCGGACCGGGCCGAGCGGGTGGAGCGGGCGGCGCGGATGCGGGCGGGCAGTTTGGCCAGGCCGCCGGGCAACAGGTAGACCACGGCGACGAAGAGGCCGCCGAGCAGGAACAGCGGCTGGGAGAGCGGGACGCGCAGGACCGCGGGCAGGCCGGCGATGGCCTCGGAGTTGGCGAGGTCGCCGAGCCGGTGACCGGCCCAGGTGTAGATGACGCCGCCGAGCAGCGGGCCCCAACGGGTACCGGATCCGCCGAGGACGACCATGACCAGCAGGGAGAGCGTGGCGTCGGAGGTGGCGGCCTGCGGCGTGGCGCCGCCGGTCAGCAGCAGGTAGACCACCCCGCCCACGGCGGCGAGGGCTCCGGCGAGCACGAAGGCGACCAGCTTGTAGCCGTAGGGGCGCAGTCCGAGCACCTCGACCCGGCGTTCGTTCTCCTTGATGCCCTCCCAGACCCGCCCCGCCGGGGAGCTGACGGCCCAATGGACCGCGGCCAGGGTGAGCACCAGGTACGCGACGGCGACCCAGTAGAGGTTGGCGGTGTTCTCGATGCCCAGGAAGGCCGAGGGCAGTCGGCCGGCCGGCGCGGACCGGCCCTCCTCGCCGCCGGTCACTCCGCCGGGGTTGCGCTGGACGAGGATCGAACCCGCCTGTGCGAAGGCCAGGGTGACCATGGAGAACCCGATACCGGTGACGCGGAGGCTGACCGAGCCGAGCAACAGGGCCAGCGCGACGGCACAGGCGATGCCGAAGAACGCCGCTGCGGCGAAGGGCAGTCGGAGCTCGAGCATGCCGAGGTTGGTGGCGTAGAGGCCGGTCGCGAAGTAGAGCGCGTGGCCGAAGGAGAGCAGGCCCGTCCGGCCGAGCAGGAGGTCGTAGCCGGTGGCGAGGGCCCCGTAGAGCAGGCACAGGGCGATGAGTTGGAGGCTTCCCGGGCTGCCGAGCGGGCCGTCGAGCAGTCCCGGGACGGGAAGCGCACTGTATGGGGCGACAAGGAGCAGGATCAGCAGGGCGATCGGCCACCAGCGTAGCGCTCGGTGCACCCTTGTCGAGCGCTCGGTCATTGATTCACCTGTTCGAGGGATGGTGCCGGCCTCGATCGTCCGTCCAGAATGGCTCTCGGCAGGGCTGGTGTCAGTCCCCCCTGCTGGAGTGTCGGCAGTGCGGTCGGCTGCGGTGCCACCGGTGCTCGCGCTGGGGGTCCTGGTGCTCACGCGAGCCTCCCGGTGAGTCCGCGGGGCCGTACGAGGAGCAGTACGGCCAGCAGGACGACGACCGACAGGTCGCCGAGTCCCGCGGCGCTGTAGTAGTTGGCGAACTGCTGGACGAGACCGACGCACACCGAGGCGACGGCGGCCCCGGTGACGGACCCCATGCCGCCCATCACGACGACGACGAAGGCGAAGATGAGCAGGCTCGTCCCCTGGCCGGGGTTCACCGAGCCGAAGTAGAGGCCGCCGAGGGCACCGCCGAGCGCGGCGGCGGCGCCACCGATGGCGAAGACGAGCGTGAACGCCCTGCGGACGTCGACACCGAGCGCCGTGACCATCGCCCGGTCCTCGACGCCGGCCCGGACGATCAGCCCGTAGCGGGTACGGGCGAGGAACAACCGAAGAGCGAGCAGCAGCAGGCCGGCGGCGGCCACCAGCACGAAGCGGTTGACCGGGACGGTCGCACCGAGCACGTGCCAGGTGCCGGAGAGCGGCTCCGGCTGCGGGAAGGGGCGGGCGTCCGCGCCCCAGACGCCCATCAGGAGAGCGGGCACCGCCAGCCCGACGCCGACGGTGGCGAGGATCTGGTCGCGCGGCCGGCTGTAGAGCGGGCGAATCAGGAAGAGCTCCAGCAGAACGGCCGCGGCCGTTCCGACGCCCGTGCCGAACGGCACGGCGAGCCAGAAGGGGAAGCCGGCCTCGGCACCGGCCCACCAGGTCGCATAGGCACCGACGGAGAGCAGGGCGCCGTGCGCGAAGTTGAGCACGTCCATCAGACCGAAGATCAGCGAGAGACCGGAGGCCACCAGGAAGTACAGCGCACCCAGACCGAGTCCGGTACAGGTAAGGAGGACAACCGTGTCCATCAGGGGTTCACCTCCGTGGTGACGGCAGGGGTGGCCGGGGCAGCTGGGGTGGCCGGGGCACGACCGACGGCGGCCACCCGGGCACCCGGCCGGCGGCCGCCGACGCCCAGCAGCCTCCGGGCGGCTACCTCGTCGGCCAACAGCGTCGCGGTGTCGCCCTGGTGGGCGGTGCGGCCGTCGGCCAGCACGGCACAGCTGCCGGCCAGGCGGCGGACCAGGGCGAGGTTCTGCTCGACCAGGAGGACGGGCACGGCCTCGGCCGCCCGGGCCAGTACCTCGGCCACCTCCGCCACGATCTTCGGCGCCAGCCCCTTGGTGGGTTCGTCGGCGATGATCAGCCGGTTGTGGTTGAGGAGGGTCCGGCCGATGGCCACCATCTGCTGTTGACCGCCCGAGAGCGTCCCGGCCAACTGGGCGGCCCGCTGCTTGAGTTCCGGAAACAGTTCATGAACGAGGTGATAGGCCGGTTCCGCGTCGCGGTCGCGCTCGGCCAGGCGCAGGTTCTCGGCGACCGTGAGGCCCGCGAAGATCCCGCGGTCCTCCGGGGCGTAGCCGATGCCCTGACGGACCACGAGATGCGTGGGCAGAGAGGAGAGTTCCGTACCGGCGAACAGGACGCTGCCGGTGCGCGGCACCAGGCCCATCACGGCCTTGACCGTGGTGGTCTTGCCGGCACCGTTGCGTCCCAGGAGCGCCGTGACCCCGGTCGACGCCACGTCGAGGTCGACCCCGTGCAGGATGTGCAGCCCGTCGATGACCACCCGCAGATCGCGCACCGAGAGGAGGGAAGGGGAGTCGGTCACAGTGCCTCTCCCAGGTAGGCCTGTTGCACGGTGGTGTCGGCCATCACCGCCTCAGGGGTGTCCAGTGCGAGCAGCGTGCCGTGGTGCATCACGGCGAGGCGGTCCGCCAGGCCGAGGAGGACGTCCATGTGGTGCTCCACCATCAGTACGGTGCGGCCGAGGTCACGGTGCACCGAGCCGATGAGCTCGGTGAGGGCCGGCACCTCCTCCGCGCTCACCCCGGCCATCGGCTCGTCCAGCAGGATCAGCCGGGGGTCGGAGACCAGCAGAACGGCGAGTTCCAGCTTGCGCTTCTCACCGTGGGAGAGCGCACTCGCCAAGGTGTCGGCCCGGTGCGCGAGTTCGGTGCGCTCCAGGGTCTCAGCCACCTGGCCCTGGTAGCGGTCGGCGCGGCGCCAGATCCGGTACGAGGCCCGCGGCCCGGCCGCGGCCTGCGCGGCCAGCCGGACGTGGTCGGCCACCGTCATCCCCGGCCAGAGAGAGGAGGTCTGAAAGGTGCGGCCGAGTCCGCGGCGCGCCCTGGCGTGGACGGCCTCGGCGGTGATGTCGACGCCGTCGAGTTCGAGGATGCCGCGGCTCGCCGGGTAGATGCCGGAGATCAGGTTGAACAGGGAGGTCTTACCAGCACCGTTGGGACCGATGAACGCGATGAACTCGCCTTCGCCGACCGAGAAGGAGACGTCCTCGACGATCGGCACGCCACGGACCGACCAGCCCACGCCGGTGAGCCGCAACACCGGTGTGGCCATGGCGGGCGGGGTTCCGGCGCCGGCGGGTGAAGGCTCGGCGCCGGTGGGCGAAGGCGTGCCCACCGCGGACGAAGCAGGACCGGCCATCGGGGTCAGCCCGCCATCGGGGTGACCGGGGGCGCCACCTCGTCCGCGGTCAGGGTCTTCTCCACGGAGGGCTTGGCGGCTGCGCCGGTGCCGGTCAGCCGGACTTGGAACATCGGCTGGAGGAGGGCGTGGTCCTCGGCGCGCACCGTGGTCCGGCCCTTCACCCCGTCGAAGCTCCAGCCCTCCAGCGACTTCACCATCGCCGAGGTGTCGTCGACCGAACCGTGGTTGGCCTCGATCGCGTGCACGATCAGCTGGGCGGCGGTGAAGCCGTCCGGGGTGAAGATGTCGGACTTGCCGCCGCCGGCGGTGACGGCCTCGTCCATGGCCTTCTCCACCGGGGTGCCGGCGGCGCCGCCGAAGTAGTGGTTCAGGAAGGAGATCTTCTCGCCCGCCGGGCCGAAGAGCGGGTAGGAGGCGGCGAGGTCGAGGCCGGTGACGACCTTGGTCTCGGCGAACACGTCCTGCTGGTTCAGCGCCGTCCACAGGGCCGACGAGGTGTCGCCGGCCCAGGCGACGAACAGCAGGTCGGGCTTGGCGGTCCTGGCCTGGGTGGCGAACGGGGTCAGGTCGGTGGCGCTCGGCGGGGCGAGCACCGCGTCCACCGTCGCGCCCTGGGCCCCGAGTACGGCCTTGACGGCGGCCACGTTGGCCTGCCCGAAGGCGTTGTCCTGAGCGAGCACGGTGACCTTCTTGCCCTTGGCGTCACCGATGAACGAGGCCGCCGTCCTGATGTCCTGGTAGGACTGGCGGCCGGAACGGAAGGTGTACTTGTTCAACCCGGTGACCTTGTCGGCGGCGGCCGGGCCGCTGATGAAGAGCACCTTGTTCTGGGCGGCGATCGGTCCGACCTGGAGGGCGACGCCCGAAGCGGTGGAGCCGGCCAGGATCTTGTGCCCCTTGCCGACCAGATCCTTGGCGGCCGACACCGCCTTGGCCGGGTCACCCGCGTCGTCCTGCTCCTCGAACTCGATCTTGTGCCCGTCGACCGCGCCGGTGCCCTTGGTCGCGTAGTTCAGGCCGGCCTTGAAGCCCTCCAGGTACTGCTTGCCGTAGGCGGCCAGCGGCCCCGTTTTGGAGTACACCAGGCCGACCTTGACCGGGCTCTTGGAGCCGCCACCGTCCGCGGCGGTGGTGCCCGCGGTCCCCGCCTTGGCACAGCCGGCCGCGAGCAGGGCGCAGGCCGCGATGGCGGCGAGCCTGCGGGCCGGACCGGCAGCCGACGTGCGGGCCGCAGCGACGGCGCCTGCGGCTGCGGCGGCGGCCGTGCCTGCGCCGGCGGGTGCTCCGGAGGCGGTCCTGGTGAGGGCTGTCGAGCTGCGCATGGTGACCGACTCCTGGGGGTGCTGCGGGGGTGGATGCCGGAACCGTAGGTGTGCCGTGAGGGCGGCGACATGTGCCCGGGGAACGCATCAGCCCGCCCTGATGTGGTTGTGGCCGCCATACCGCCGGGCCCACCGCCCCTCACCGGTCGCCCGGTGTGGCAGGTCGCCATGCGTCCGTGCCCCTGCGTGGCGGCGGCCGCTATGGCACGGGGGCCCGCACGCGATGACGGTGGTGGGGCGCGAGCGTCCGGCCCCACAACTCACCCGCGTCCCCGCGCCCACTCCCGTCCCACCCGTTCCCGCCCCACCCGTTCCCGTCCCATCCCCGTTTCCGCCCACCGACTCCCGCCCACTCCCCCTCACGAGGTGACCCCTTGGACAAGGTCCTGGACTCCGCCGCCGAAGCGGTCGGGGACATTCCCGACGGAGCGGTGCTGGCCGTCGGCGGCTTCGGCCTCTGCGGCATTCCGAGCACCCTGATCGGCGCACTGGCCGCGACGGACACCGGCGGCCTGCGCGTGGTGTCCAACAACTGCGGGGTGGACGACTGGGGGCTCGGCCTCCTCCTGCGGGCCGGGCGGATCGCCCGGATGACGTCGTCCTACGTCGGCGAGAACAAGGAGTTCGCCCGGCAGTACCTCTCCGGCGAGCTGGAGGTGGAGCTGACGCCACAGGGCACGCTCGCCGAGCGGCTGCGGGCCGGGGGTGCAGGCATCCCGGCGTTCTTCACCCCCGCCGGGGTCGGCACCCAGGTCGAGGAGGGCGGGCTGCCGTGGCGGTACGGGGCGGACGGTTCGGTGGCGGTGGCCTCGCCGCCGAAGGAGGTCCGGGAGTTCGGCGGCCGCCGCTACCTGCTGGAGGAGGCCATCACGGCCGACTTCGCGCTGGTTCGCGCCGAGGTGGCGGACCGGCACGGCAACTGCGTGTTCCACGCCGCCGCCCGCAACTTCAACCCGCTCTGCGCGGCGGCGGGCCGGATCACCCTGGTCGAGGCGGACCGGATCGTCGAGCCCGGCGAGCTCGGCCCGGACGCCGTCCACCTCCCCGGCGTCTACGTCGACCGGGTGGTCGCCGCCGATCCCGCCGACCGCCGCATCGAGCGCCGGACCGTTCGCACCGCACCCCAGGAGGCCTGACCGCCATGCCCGCCGAGACGTCCGCGACAGCGCCCACCCGGAAGCCCCAGGAGACGCCCGCCTCGCGCACCGCCCCCGCACCCCGTACCGCCCCCGCAGCCACACCCCCTACCGCCCCCGCACCCGCTCCCGCGCCCCACATCCCGCTCGACCCCCGGAACGCGCTCGCCGCGCGGGCGGCCCGCGAGCTGCGGGACGGGCAGTACGTCAACCTGGGCATCGGTCTGCCGACCCTGATCCCCGATCACCTCCCGTCCGGCGTCCACGTGGTGCTGCACTCGGAGAACGGCGTCCTGGGCATCGGCCCGTACCCGGTAGAGGGAAGCGAGCACCCCGATCTGATCAACGCGGGCAAGGAGACCGTGACGGTCACCGCCGGGGCCGCGTACTTCGACTCCGCGTACTCCTTCGGCATGATCCGGGCCGGCCGGATCGACGTCTCGGTGCTGGGCGCCATGCAGGTCTCGGCCGCCGGGGACCTCGCCAACTGGATGATCCCGGGCAAGATGGTCAAGGGCATGGGCGGGGCCATGGACCTGGTGCACGGCGCGCGGCGGCTGATCGTCGTGATGGAGCACACGGCGAAGGACGGTTCACCGAAGATCGTCGACGAGCTCTCGCTGCCCGCGACCGGCCGGCGGGTGGTTGACCGCATCGTCACCGAGCTGGCGGTCATCGACGTCACGCCAGACGGGCTGCGCCTGGTGGAGACGGCGCCCGGGGTGGGGTTCGACGACGTCCAGGCGGCGACCGGGCCGGCCCTCCTGCGAACGGACTGACACCGCCAAGCGGGGAACCAAGAGCCGGGGAGCCGGGGAACCTGGGAACCTGGAAACCGGACCCTCCTACGGGCGGACCGAGCGCCGAGGACAGGAGCGACGACGCGAAGGCCGGATCACCGCGGGGCGGTCCGGCCTTCGCGCGTTTATTCGATCCATCCCGGAATGCCCGCCGCGCGAATCCCCCTCAATAGCATCAGCGGCGACCCGAATGGCCGGGAACCGTCATATCTTCATGCTTGCGCAATGATCATTTCCCAGATCGGTTGCGATCACGCCAAGGCTCCGGGAGAGTTGAGGACGCCAAGGATCCCGCACCCCCGGAGGGGAGTCCGGAGAACGAGTCGGGATCCCGCATTCGAGGTAGCCGCGCAGCCACACAACACAATCGATCGTATACGTTTTAATGATTGACAGCCCGGAAACTGCCTGGAAACGGCGCAGTTCACCGGGCGGTGTTCTGCTTCGAAAGCAAGGCTCTGGGGGGAGCGGCCGGTCCCTGCGCGCAGCGCGCGGCGCGGGACTTCGGATCGCACACCCCCGGTCGGAGCACGCACGAACGGGTAGGCCCGCAGGCCTGGCCACGGGGGGAGCCACACATGAGCAAGCTGTTCTCGCGCCAAACGGATCCGGAGGGCCGTGCGGATTCGGAGGGCCATGCGGATTCGGAGGGCCGAACGGACCTGGAGGGTCAAACGGGCCCGGAGGGCCGAACGGACCCGGATTGGAAGGCCCGGACAGACCCGGAGTACCGAACGAATCCGGAACCAGCGGACGACCTGCGTTCCATACCGGTCCCCGAAGCCCCTTACGACTACGTCCACTTCAGCCGTCTGGCCGGACCGGCCACCACACCCGAAGCCCCCGGACCCGCCACCGCCCCCTACCGCGTCCAGTTCCGCAGCCTGCTGCGGCGCGAGCCGCACCGGATCCGGGCGGCGCTGCTCCTGCTGGCCGCCCCGCTGGTGGAGGCGGTGCTGCTGGTCTGGCTGCTGCTGCCCGACCACTGGCCGGTCCGGCCGGGCGAGACGCACTCCTGGCTGCTGCTCGGCGACAAGGTGATGATCGGGATCATCGCGGTGGTCGAGGTGTTCCGGCTGGTCAACGTCGTCTCCAACACCCACGCGACCCTGGTCGCGCGTGACCCCGTCCCGGTCACGCCGGAGTCGGGCACCCGGGTCGCGTTCCTCACCACCTGCGTGCCGGGCAAGGAGCCGCCGGGGATGGTGCGCGCCACCCTCACCGCCGCGATGGCCGTCCGGCACGACGGACCGTACGACGTCTGGCTGCTGGACGAGGGAAACGACCCCGCCATGCGCGAGCTCTGCGCCGAGCTGGGCGCACGGCACTTCAGCCGGTGCGGGGTGGAGCAGTGGAACCAGCACAAGGGCCGGTTTCGCGCCAGGACCAAGCACGGCAACTACAACAGCTGGCTGCAGGCCCACGGCGGTGACTACGACTTCTGGGTGTCGGTGGACACCGACCACGTCCCGCTGCCGGAGTTCTGCGAGCGGATGCTCGGCTACTTCCGCGATCCGGACGTGGCGTTCGTGGTCGGACCGCAGGTGTACGGGAACTACCGGAGTTCGGGTTCGTCGGTCACCAAGTTCTCGGAGAGCCAGCAGTTCCTCTTCCACGCGCTGATCCAGCGGGCCGGTAACCGCTACGGCGCACCGATGTTCGTCGGCACCAACAACGCCGTCCGCATCGGCGCGCTGCAGTCGATCGGCGGGCTGTACGACTCGATCACCGAGGACATGGCGACCGGCCTGGAGTTCCACCGCCGCCGCAATCCGGCCACGGGCGCGCGCTGGAAATCCGTCTACACGCCGGACGTGCTGGCGGTGGGTGAGGGCCCGTCGTCCTGGACGGACTTCTTCTCCCAGCAGCTGCGCTGGAGCCGGGGCACCTACGAGACCCTCCTCCGGCAGTACTGGCGGGCGGCCTGGCGGCTGTCGCCGGGGCGGCTGCTGAACTACACGCTGATGGTCTGCTTCTACCCGATGGCGGCGCTGACCTGGCTGCTCGGCGGGGTGTCCAGCGTGCTCTACCTGGGGTTCGGGGCGTCGGGCGTCCACGTGTCGTCCGAGATCTGGATGATGCTGTACAGCGACGCGGCCGCGCTCCAGGTGCTGCTCTACACCTGGAACCGGAAGCACAACGTGAGCCCGCACGAGCCGGCCGGGTCGTCCGGGGTGGCGGGCATGGTGATGTCGGCGCTCTGCGGGCCGATCTACGCAGCATCGTTTCTGCAAGCGGTGCTTCGCCGTCGCAGCCGCTTCGTGGTGACGCCGAAGGGTGACTCGGCCAGCCCTGACCGGCTCGCGACCTTTCGGATCCACCTGTTCTGGGCGCTGCTGTTCGGCGGGGCGGTGACGGCCTCCTTCTTCACCGGCCACGACCACGTCGCCATGCGCACCTGGGCCTGCCTGGCACTCCTCCTCAGTCTGCTGCCGGTGTTCGTGCTGGCGGCCGATGCCGTCCGGCGGCGCAGGGCCCGGCCGACGTCCACCCTCTCGGTCACCGGCACCACCACGGCCACCCGCGTCCCACCCCAGGGCCGCTCCGGCTCCGTCCCACCCCAGGGCCGCTCCGCCGCCGTCCCGCCACAAGGCCATTCCGCCGCCGCCAGACCCGCCGCGACATCGGCCGCGTGCCCAGCGGCCGCCACGCAACCCGCCGCCACGCAACCCGCCATCACGGCACCTGTCATCACGGCACCTGTCGTCACGGCACCCGTCACCATGGCGCCGGCCGCCGCGCCCACCACGCGCTGAACCGCACCCACCACGCGCTGAACCGCACCCGTCTCACGAGGGGACCAAGCACCGTGAAGATCCGCAACGCCGGCCGCACCAGGCGCTTCGCCCTCGGCAGCACGGTCGCGCTGACCGTGGCCGGGATGAACGCGCCAGCCGTGCTCGGCTTCGCCAACGAGCAGTACCACCAGTACGTGATCAACCGCCCCGAGTACAAGGCCGAGTACGGCCACTGGCAGACCGTCGTCCTGCCCGCCGAGTTCCGGATCAACGCCATCCACGCCAGCCTGCTCCGCACCGGCAAGATCCTGATCATCGCCGGCTCCGGCAACAACCAGCGCAACTTCGACGCGGGCACCTTCAAGAGCCTGCTCTGGGACCCGGCCAAGAACACCTACAAGCTGGTCCCGACCCCGGCGGACATGTTCTGCGGGGGCCACACCGCCCTGCCGGACGGCCGGTTGCTGGTCGCCGGCGGCACCCAGCGCTACGAGGCGCTGGACGGTGCCGTGAAGAAGGCGGCGGGCAGCATGCGGGTGCGCAACGAGAACCCCGACGCGGCCCGGACCTTCCCCAAGGGGACCGTGTTCACGGCGCCGAACGGCCGCGAGTACGCGTCCACGGCCGACGTGACCGTCCCGGCCGCGGTGAAGACCGGCGCCGGGGACCGGACCGTGGTCAAGGCCAGCGAGCAGCACGTGTTCGTCGAGGCGGTGGCCCAGGGCGCCGAGTACGTCAACAACTCCCCCACCCAGTACGCGATCAAGGGCCTGAGCGGTGCCGAGGCCCGGAACCTCTACGGGATGGCCGACCGCCTGACCCTGGAGAAGCAGGACTTCCAGGGGATCCGCGCCGCCTTCGAGTTCAACCCGGACACCGAGATGTACGAGCAGGTCACCGACATGGCGTACGCCCGCTGGTACCCCACGCTGACCGGGCTGGGGGACGGGCGGGTGGTCACCGTCTCCGGTCTGGACGACACCGGGCAGATCCTCACCGGCAACGACAACGAGATCTACGACCCGGCGAGCAAGACCTGGTCCAAGGCGCCGGACCGCTACTTCCCCACCTACCCGTCGATCTTCCTGACCGCCTCCGGCAAGCTCTTCTACTCCGGTTCCAACGCCGGCTACGGCCCTGCCGACAAGGGCCGCGAGCCGGGGATCTGGGACCTCGGGGACAACAGCTTCCAACCCGTCCCGGGCCTGCGCGATCCCGCCCTCACCGAGACCTCGTCCTCCGTGCTGCTGCCGCCCGCGCAGACCCAGAAGGTGATGATCCTGGGCGGCGGGGGCGTCGGCGAGTCGCCGCTCTCCACCGCCCGCACCGACATCGCCGACCTCTCGGCCGCGAAGCCCGCCTTCACACCGGGGCCGGACCTGCCGGCCGGTGGCACCCGCTACCTCAACGGCGTGATCCTGCCGGACGACACCGTGTTCACCACCGGCGGCTCCAGCAACTACCGGGGCAAGCACCGGAGCGACCTGCTGAAGGCGCAGTTCTACCACCCGGACACCAACACCTTCAGCACGGCGGCCGAGCCGACCGTCGGCCGGAACTACCACTCCGAGGCGTTACTGCTGCCCGACGGCCGGGTGGTGGTGCTCGGCTCCGACCCGCTCTTCGCCGACAAGGCCGACACCGTACCCGGCACGTTCGAGCAGCGGATCGAGATCTACACGCCGCCGTACCTGTTCCACGGCGAGCGCCCGCAGCTGACCGACGCACCCACCGCTGCCCGGCTCGGCGCGACCATCACGGTGAACTCGCCCGAACCGAAGGGTGTCGTCACCGCCAAGCTGGTCCGGCCGAGTTCGGTCACCCACGCGACCGACGTCGAGCAGCGCTCGGTGGCCCTGGACGTCGGCGCGCGTTCGGACGGCGGCGTGGCGCTCACCCTGCCGGGCAACCCCAACCTGCTGCCGCCGGGCTGGTACATGCTGTTCGTGACGGACGGCGCCGGCACCCCCTCCGTCGCGCGCTGGATCAAGGTCACCCCCTGACCGGCCCGACGACGTACCCGCCCGACGACCTGACCGGCCACACCGGCCGACCCACCGGCCCCTCTCACCAGCCCGGCCGGCCCACCGACCCGCCGACCCACCGGCCCGCCGGCCCGGCCGACCCACCGACCCGACCCGGCCCACCGGCCCGACCCACTCGCCGAGCCGCCGAGCCGCCGAGCCGCCGACCCCACGCGTCCCCTACGCGCCGCCGCGCGCGAGCCCCAGGGCGTACGGCAGCCAGAACTCGCCCGCCCGGGGCTCGCCGCGGCCGCACTCGCCGTCGGACTCGCCGGGGTTCTTGATCCAGAGGTAGGCGTCGACGCCGGGCCGGCCGGTCTCGGCGGTGGGCGGCTCGCCCAGTGCGCGGCCGGCCGGGTTGCACCAGGCGTCGCCGCCGAGCGGGCCGTTGCCGTTGCGGCTGGTGTCGATCACGAAGTGCTTCCCGCCCAGCGCGGCGGAGAGCTCCGCGCCGTACGCCGCGTTCCGGTCGGTGCCGTAGAAGTTGGAGACGTTGACCGCGAAGCCGTCCGCCACGGCGATGCCGGACTTGCGCAGGGCGTCGGCCAGCGCCGAAGGGTCCTGCGCCCAGCCGGGGTTGCCCGCGTCCAGGTAGACGCGCACCTGCGGGCGCTTCTTCAACTCCTGGACGGCGAAGGCCAGCAGGCCGTACCGCTCGGCGGCGGCCGCGCCCTTCACGCCGCAGCCGTCCAGGGTGTGCGCGACGGCGTCCGGCTCCAGCACCACCCACGCCTTGCGGTCACCCAGCGCCTCCGCCAGGCCGGTGATCCAGGAGCGGTAGGCCGCGGCGTCCTGCGCGCCGCCGGCCGAGTACAGGCCGCAGTCGCGGTGCGGGATGTTGTACGCGACGAAGACCGGCGTGCGGTCCACGGCCGAGGCCCGGCGGCTCACCTGGTCGACGATGCCCTTGGCCGCCTGGTCGCCGAGCCACTGCGAGGAGGGCTGGGCGGCGATCTTCAGCAGGGTGTCGGCCTCGGCGGTGCGGCCCTGTGCGCGCAGGGTGACGAGCTGCCGGGCGGCGGCGGTCTGGTCGGACACGTAGAAGGTCTGCCCGGGCAGCTGGGCGAGCCCGCCCCCGGCAGCACCCCCCGCCGCGCCCGCGGACGCCCCCGAACCGCCCGTACCTCCCGAACCGCCCACGTCGGCACTCACCCCCGCCGTGCCGCCGCCGCCCGAACTGCCGGACGTGCTCCCCCCGTCGCACCCCGCCATGACTGCCGTCAGCCCCAGCACCGCCGCCCCCACGGCCAGCCGGAAACCCGCTCCTCGTGCCACCCGGCGCACCTGCCGCCCCTCCCCAGACCCGGTCCGGCGACCCGGTCGGCCCCCAGCTTCGCACACCGGGTACCGGCCGGCAGCCGAGGCCGGTGAACAGCGGGCGGCGGCGAGCGGACGGGGCGTCAGCTCGCCGCCGGGCCGGTCAGCCCTGCTTGAGGTCCGGCACCCGCCAGTCGATCGGGTCGACGCCGAAGCCGTCCAGCGCCGCGTTGATCTGCGAGAACGGGCGGCTGCCGAAGAACAGCTTGGCGGAGAGCGGCGACGGGTGGGCCCCCTGGACCACCACGTGCTTGGTGGTGTCGATCAGCGGCAGCTTCTTCTTCGCGTAGTTGCCCCAGAGCACGAAGACCACCGGCTCCTCGCGCGCGCTGACCGCCTTGATCACCGCGTCGGTGAACTTCTCCCAGCCCTTGGCCTTGTGCGAGTTCGCCTCGTGCGCCCGGACCGTGAGCACCGCGTTGAGCAGCAGCACGCCCTGCTCGGCCCAGTGCATCAGGTAGCCGTTGTCCGGGGCCGGGATGCCGAGGTCGGCGTCCAGCTCCTTGAAGATGTTGCGCAGCGACGGCGGCGTCTTGGTGCCCGGCAGCACGGAGAAGCTCATGCCGTGGGCCTGGCCGTCGTCGTGGTACGGGTCCTGGCCGAGGACGAGCACCCGGACCTTCTCGTACGGGGTGGCCTCCAGCGCGGAGAACTCCTGCCCGCTCGGCGGGAAGACCTGGTGCTGCGCGCGCTCGGCCGCGACGAAGGCCGACAGCTCGGCGAAGTACGGCTTCTCCGTCTCCGCGCCCAGCACCGCGCGCCAGGACTCCGGCAGCTCCAGCCCGGCGCCCGCGCCGACCTCGCCCGCGCCGGCCTCGTCCGCGCCCGTCTCGCCCGCGCCGGCCTCGTCCACGCCCGCCTCGACCGTGTCCGTCACGACATCAACCTCCCACCGGACGGCCGCTCCCGCCGCACCGCCCCGACCCACGGGCGTACCGCGACCCTTGCGCCGCACGCCCTCTTTCCACCCCGAACGCTACACAGGCCCACCGACACTTCACTCCGCCGAGGACCCGGAAGCCGCCGGAGCACTCTCCGGAACGCCCGCCCGGTCCGTCGCGACCGCCCGACCCGTCGCGGCGGCCCCGTCCGCCGTAGCCCCGGCAACGGCCCCGTCCGCGGCAACGACCCCGTCCGCGGCAACCGCCCCACCCGCGGCGGCCCCGGCAGCCCCGACAGCCCCGGCAGCCCCGGAGGCCCCGACGCGGGCCGCGGCCGCGGCCGCGGCCCGCCCCACCCGCACGTGCTCGACCGCGTTCAACGCCACCAGCAGCACCGCCAGCACCCCCAGCACCACGATCGCCGGCAGCGCCACCATCGCCGGGGCGAGCCCCAGCACCACCACCGCCGCCGCGATCCGGGTCGTCGAGACCGCGCGGAACATCATCCACCGGGTGTAGCCGAAGGTCAGCAGGTACAGCCCGCAGCCCCCGTACAGCAGCGCCACCGAGCCCGCGCCGAGCGCCTGCCGCGGATCGGCCACCGTCTCGCCGAAGCCGACCGCCACCGCGATCACCCCGGCCACCAGCGCCAGGTGCCCGTACTGGAAGACCCGGCGGATCACGTCCCGGCGCGAGTCCGCGACGGTCACGGCGTGCCGCATGGCGTCCGCCGCGTGGACGAAGTACTGCCACCAGAGACCGCAGGAGATGGTGAACGCCGCCGCCACGGCGGCCAGTTCCGCCGCGTCGAGCCGGGCCCCGGCGGCCGTGGCCCCGATCCCGACGATCGACTCGCCGAGCGCCACCAGCAGGAACAGCGCGAACCGCTCCGGCATGTGCGCCGGGTGGTACGCGACCCTGGCCAGCCGGTTGCGGAACAGCACCGGCCCGGACAGGTCGCAGAGCGCCGCGAGCGCCCAGCACACCAGCCGCGGCCCGTCCGGCAGCAGCCCGCCCACCACCAGCAGCGGTCCGCTGACCAGCACACCCACGCCGTACGGGCCGCGCCACACGCCCGGGATGCGGATCAGCAGCACCAGCAGCACCACCCGCGCCAACCAGTACCCGGCGCCGAGCAGCACGCCGCGGCCCTCGTACGCGCCGGGCACGGCCAGCGCCATGAAGAGGCCGGCCAGGCCGACGGCGAGGATGCCGAGCCGGTCCCGCGGGGTGTCCACGTCCCGGATGTTGGCCTGCACCGTGGTGCCCACCCAGCACCAGTAGACCGGCACGAACACCACCAGGGCCCGGGCGACGCCCGCCCAGTCGTGGTGGTGGTGCAGCAGGCCGGAGACCTGCGTGATGGCGAAGACGAAGACCAGGTCGAAGTAGAGCTCCGCCCAGGTGACCCGCTTCTCCTCCACGCCCTCGTCCGCGGCTCCGCTCATGTCGTCCACAGGACCGCTCATCCCGTCCGCCCCCTTCTGCGATGAGCACGAAGAAGGGCCCTGCCCCGGCCGTCGACCGGGGACAGGGCCCGCAACAGCAGGGCCGAGGCTAGACCAGCTCGACGAGGTCCGCGACGGACTTGACCACCCGGCCCGGCCGGTAGGGGAAACGCTCCACGTCGGCGGCGGCGGTGAGGCCGGTGAGCACCAGGATGGTCTCCATGCCGGCCTCCATGCCCGCCACGATGTCGGTGTCCATCCGGTCGCCGATCATGACGGCGGTCTCCGAATGGGCGCCCGCCGTGTTCAGCGCCTCCCGCATCATCAGCGGGTTCGGCTTGCCGACGAAGTAGGGGTCGACGCCGGTCGCCTTGGTGATCAGCGCCGCGACCGAACCGGTGGCCGGCAGCACGCCCTCGGTGGACGGACCGGTCTCGTCCGGGTTGGTGCAGATGAACCGGGCACCCTGGTTGATCAGGCGGATCGCCTTGGTGAGCGCCTCGAAGCTGTACGTCCGGGTCTCACCGAGGACGACGTAGTCCGGGTTGTTGTCGGTCAGCACGTAGCCGGCCTGGTACAGCGCGGTGGTGAGGCCCGCCTCGCCGATCACGTACGCGGTGCCGTTCGGGCGCTGGCCCTTGAGGAACTTGGCGGTGGCCAGGGCCGAGGTCCAGATGCACTCCTCCGGCACCTCCAGCCCCATGCCGGCCAGCCGGGCGCTGAGGTCGCGCGGGGTGTAGATGGAGTTGTTGGTCAGCACCAGGAACGGCTTGCCGGACTCCCGCAGCCGGCGCAGGAACTCCTCCGCGCCGGGGATCGGCGTGCCCTCGTGGATGAGGACGCCGTCCATGTCGGTCAGCCAGGACTCGAAGGACTTGCGGTCTGCCACGTGCGTGTCTCCCGAAGTGTTGCCACGTGCCGCCCGGGCAGTGCCCTGCCCGCGCAGCGTCGTGCGATGGTCGTACGAAATCTGCGGCGCACCGCCGTCACCGCTGCGCCTCCCACCGGCCGGCCCCCCTTCGGGACACCGGACCGCCGGGGGTACCACTGGCTGCCCCAACGGCTCACAGCCTAGTCCGCGCACCGGGCCCGGCGACAGCGATGTCCCGCCCTGCGGGACGCGGCCCCCGGCCGCCGTCCGACCCCGCGCCCCACCGCCGTCCGACCGCTGCCCTGCCGCTGCCCGGCGGCGGTCCGTCCGCCGTCCGACCGTGCCCGGCCACCACCCGACCGCCGCCCGGCCGTCACCGGCCACCGTCCGGCCCCTCACCCGGCCGCCTCCGCCTCAACGGCTCCTTAAGCCGCCCCTAACCGCACTGATGACCCCTCAGCACCGCCGCCCCGGCGGTCTAGCGTGAGCGGCACACCACCCTCACCACGCTCCTCGGAGGAGTCCCCCACCATGCCCGTGCGCCGCCGACGTCTCCCCGCCGCCGCCCTCACCCTCACCCTCGCCACCCTCGCCGTCGGACTCGCCGCCACCCCGGCCGCCGCGCACGGTTCGATGCAGAACCCGCTCAGCCGGGTCGAGGGCTGCTACCTGGAGGGCGCCGAGCACCCGAAGTCGGCGGCCTGCCAGGCGGCCGTGGCGGCCGGCGGCACCGCGGCGCTGTACGACTGGATGAGCCTGCGGATCGGCGACGCCGCCGGCCGCCACCGCGAGCTGATCCCGGACGGGAAGCTCTGCAGCGCGGGCTCCGACACCTACCGGGGCCTGGACCTGCCGCGCGCCGACTGGCCCGCCACCAACCTCACCGCGGGCGCCGACTTCACCTTCCGCTACCGCGCCACCGCCCCGCACAAGGGCACCTTCCAGCTCTTCATCACCAACCCGAGCTACTCCCCCACCAGGCCGCTGACCTGGGCGAACCTGGAACCACAGCCCTTCCTGACGGTCACCGACCCGCAGCTGTCGGACGGCTCGTACGTGCTGCCGGGCAAGGTGCCGGCCGGGAAGACCGGGCGCCAGCTGATCTATGCCATCTGGCAGCGCTCGGACAGCCCGGAGGCGTTCTACTCCTGCTCGGACGTGGTCTTCGACGGCACCGGCAACGCGCCGACCTCCGCGCCCGCCGTCCCCTCCCCGAGCCGGTCGGCGACACCGGGCGCACCGGCGCCCGTACCCACGCCGCCCGCGCCGACCGGGCAGACCTCGCCGACCGGGCAGACCGGTCACCCCGGCGGCCACGACCACACCGACGCGGCCACCGCGCCCCCGACCGCCACCGCTCCGACGGCAGCGGCACCCGCGACAGCCGCTCCCGCAGCCCCCATCGCCGTCACCACCCCCACCACCCCCGCCGAGGCCGGCCCCCCGGCGGCCACCGCCCCCGCCCCCGCCACGACGTCGCCGGCCACCGCCCCCGACCGGCTCGCCCAGACCGGCTCCGACCGCTCCCTCGGCATCCTCGCCTCGGTCGGCTCCGCCTTCCTGCTCGCCGGCGCGACCATCGCCGTGCTCCACCGCCAACGCCGCCGCACCGGCGGCACCCACGCCCGCTGACGTCCCCCGCCCCGGGGAACCCGGGCCCGCCACCGACCACCGGCCACCGGCCACCGGCGGTCCGGCGGTCCGGCCGTCCGGCCGTCCGGCGGTCCGGCGGTCCGGGCCGCCCTCCGAAACCGGGGCCAACCGGGCACCGCGTGATTGAGTAGGGCGCATGAGCCCCTCCTCGCGCCCCCTCGCCCAGCACGGCGGCCCCTTCCGCGTCGGCCTGATCGGCTACGGCCTGGCCGGCTCCGCCTTCCACGCCCCGCTGATCGCCACCACCCCCGGACTCCGGCTGGACGCGGTGGTCACCGCCAACCCCGACCGCCGCGCCCAGCTGCACCGGGAACACCCCGGCGCCCGCGCCGTCGAGACCCCCGAGCAGCTGCTCGCCGATCCCGACGCGCTCGACCTGGTCGTCATCGCCTCCCCCAACCGCACCCACGTCCCGCTCGCCCGGGCCGCGTTGGACACCGGGCTGGCCACCGTGGTCGACAAGCCGCTGGCCGCCACGGCCGCCGACGCGCTGGAGCTCTGCCGGCTGGCCGAGGCCCGGGGCGTCCTGCTCTCCGTCTTCCAGAACCGCCGCTGGGACGGCGACTTCCTCACCGCCGCCCGCCTGGTCCGCGAGGGCGCGCTCGGCCGGGTGCACCGCTTCGAGTCCCGGTTCGAGCGGTTCCGGCCCAAGCCCAAGGCCGGCTGGCGCGAACTGGCGGACCCGGCCGAGGTCGGCGGGACGCTGTACGACCTCGGCAGCCACCTGGTCGACCAGGCCCTCGCCCTGTTCGGGCCGGTCGAGACGGTGTACGCGGAGATCGACGTCCGCCGGGACGGCGCGGTGGTCGACGACGACGCCTTCCTCGCCCTCACCCACGCCTCCGGCACCCGCTCCCACCTGTGGACCAGCGCCATCACCCCGCTGGCCGGCCCCAGGCTGCGGCTGCTCGGCGACACCGCCGGCTACCTGAAGTTCGGCATGGACCCGCAGGAGGCGGACCTCCGGGCCGGCCACCGTCCCGACGGCACCGGCCGTGACGACTCCCTCCCGTGGGGCGCCGAGCTGCCCGACCTGTACGGCACCCTGGGCACCGACGAGTCCGCCACCACGATCCCCACCGACCCGGGCGACTACCCCGCCTACTACGCGGGCATCGCCGCCGCCCTGGCCACCCCTGGCACCCCGCCCCCGGTCGACCCGCACGACGCCGTCGCCACCCTCACCGTCCTGGAGGCCGCCCGCACCTCCGCCGCCACGGGGACGACCGTCCGGCTCGGCTGAACCGTCCGGCTCGGCTGAACCGCCCGCCCGCAACGCCTGCCGCTCCCTCAAGTCAGCTCTCACGATGCCCAGATGGACACATCGCGGGGGAAGCGGATCACGGCCGACGAGCGGCGTGAGCGCGAGCAGGCGTGGTCGGCCGAGCAGAAGAAGCGCGAGAAGGCATGGACGGCCGAGCAGAAGAAGCGCGAGAAGGCATGGACGGCGGAGTTCGAGAAGCGCCGGCAGGCCCGGGAGACCGAGGACCGCGAGCGTGAACTCCGCACGTCCATCGCCGCGGAGCGGGAGACCTGGGCGAGCGGCAGCCGGGCCGGGCGGACCGGCTTCATCGACGTCGCCGGGCCCGACGGGACCGTACGGATCGCCGTGGTGTGGCTCGGCAGGTTCGGGGCCACCGCCAGGCCCCTGAACGACTACTCCCCCCTGCGGCACGTCGTTCCGGACGGCGAGGGGATCCTCCTGCTCATCCCCGTCGCCCTGCTCGTGGGCCTGAACTTCGGGCTCCGCTGGCTGGCCCTCGCCCTGCTCGGCCGCCCGCGCTGGGCCGTCGCCGCGAAGGCGGGGCCCGACCGGGGCGGACGCGGGGGCAACACCGTCCTGCTGCGCACCCGGGACCGCTCCGAGGCCCTGAAGTACGCCGCTGCCCTGGCCGACCGGGTGGAGCAGGACGGCACGGCCGCCCTCAGATCCCGATGACCTCCACCGCCGAGCCCAGCCCGCGGAAGTCCGCGACGTTGCGCGTGTACAGCGGCAGGCCGTGCGCGGAGGCGACCGCGGCGATCATGAGGTCGATCCGGCGCGGTCGCGGCAGGCGCCCGGCGGCGATGGTGAGCGTCACCAGCGTCCCGTACCTCGCCGCCGCGGCCGCGTCGAACGGCAGCGGGTCGAAGTCGGCCATCGCCGCCCCCAGCACCTCCAGCCGCGCCGCCCGGCTGACCGGGTCCCGCGCCATCGAGACGCCCTGCTGCAGCTCGGCGAAGGTGATCGCGGTCAGCTCGGGCACCGCCGGCAGGTCGGCCGGGTCGAGCAGCGCCAGGTCGATGTAGACGCACGTGTCCAGCACCCCGGACGGCCGCCGCCGGGGCCGGGCCGCCCTGCGCCGCTCAGCCACGCCGCCGCTCGAACGGGTCGTCGTCGGCGTCCCCCACCAGCTCCTCGGGGCCGAAGTACTCCTCGGCCTCCTTGCGCATCTGCTGGTGGTCGACCCGCGGCAGCTTCACGTGCCGGGCCACCAGCTCCTCCGCCGTGAGCCGCCGCCGCGCCGCCACCGGCCGCAGCTCCGCGACCTCGACCCCGTTCCTGGTGATGTGGAAGGTCTCCCCCGCCTCCACCGCGTCCATCACCGCGGCGGAGTTGTTCCGGAACTCCCGCTGGGTAATCGTCTTCATGCCTTCCACGGTAGCCCCGCGTAGCACCCTTGGCTACGCCCCGGACCAGGCCGCTTCCCCAAGGCCCGGAAGGATCGTGCGTCGGCGGTCGATCACCGGATCCGGCCGGCGGCGCACGTCACCCGGCACACCCGCCGCACCGGAACCCCGGAGGCCGTACGATCGTCGTCAACGTCTGAGAACCGGTGGCCGGAGCGAGCGGGAGAGGAGCACGCCGTGGGAATCGTCGCGATGCTGCTCGGGCTGCTCCGGGTGCTGACCGGGGAGGTGCTCGCCGAGGGCGGGACGCTGACCTCGGTGGCGGCCGCCGCGGCCGTGGTGCTGCTGGCCGGAGCGGTGGCGGGGACGCTGGTCGTCGCCCGACTGCTCGGGGCCAGGGCACCGGCGACCGTGCGGAACGGGATGCTGCGCCGCCGCGCGTTCCGGACCGCCTTCCTTCCGCAGCGTGATCCCGACGCCAGGGGCAGGCGACGCCCCCGGGCTCCGGGCGCGGCCCCGACGGCCGCCTAGCCCCACCCCCCTTCACAGGGCCGTGCACGCGGCCGTCCTCCGTAGCTCACTCATGTCCTGAGACACCGAGACCCCGGAGGGCTCGCTCCACCATGTCCGTCTTCGCACTCCTCGACCCGGCCGTCGGCCTGGCCCACGACGTCGTCGCCGCTCTCGCCCAGGTGCTGCCCACGGCGCTGGCGATCGTCCTGTTCACCGTCTGCGTCCGGCTCGCCCTGCACCCGCTGGCCCGGGCCGCGGCGCGCGGGGAGAAGGCGCGGGCCCGGCTCGCGCCGAAGGTCGCCGAACTGAACCGCAAGCACAAGGGCCGGCCGGAGAAGCTGCAGGCCGCGCTCGCGGAGCTGTACCGGGAGGAGAAGGCCTCGCCGTTCGCCGGCTGCCTGCCGATGCTGGTGCAGATCCCGTTCTTCTCGGTGATGTACCGGCTGTTCACCACGCCGAACGACCTGCTCGGCCACACCCTGTTCGGCGTCCCGCTCGGCCTGCACGTGGGCAGCGCGCAGGGCGCGGCGCAGTGGGTGGTGTTCGGAGTGCTGTACGCGGGGCTGGCCGCGGTGGCGTACGTCGGCTTCCGGCGGGCCCGCCGGGCACAGGCCGCCTCCCCGCAGGCGGCGCAGCCGGGACTGTCGTTCCTGCCGTACCTGTCGTTCGGCACGGTGCTGTTCGCCGCGCTGGTCCCGCTGGCCGCCGGGATCTACCTGCTCACCACGACCGCCTGGTCCGCCGCCGAGCGCGCCTGGCTGCACCGCGGCGGCGCGCCGGTGCCGGGGTTGGCCCTGGTCTGAGCCGGTGCGGCACGGAGGCGGAGCGGCAGGCCGGGCGGCTCGGCGTCCACGGGCGGTCCGGCCCAGCGCGGTCAGGCTACCGGCGGTCCGGCCCAGCGCGGTCGAAGTCCCACGCGTACACGGCCTGGGCGGGCTCCGGGTCGCCTCCCGCACTGCGGTAGGTGGCCCGCGCGGCCGTGTTCTCCTCCTCGGTGACCGTCCACAGGGCGTGGCAGCCGCGCTCGCGGGCCAGGTCCGCGAGCGCGGTCGTCAGCGCCCGGCCGAGGCCACGGCCGCGGAACGGCTCGGCCACGCCCAGCTCGTACAGGAACAGCTCGGTCCCCTTGTCCGGGTGCGTCATCTCGACGCCGGTGACCATCCCCGCCGGCACGCCGTCGACGTAGCCGATCAGCAGGTGGTGCCGGTCGTCGGCCAGGAAACGGGCGGTGGCGTCCGGCCGGGGCGGGCTGTCGAAGAGGTCCCCGGCGGCCATGACCTCCGCAGCCCGGGTGACGCGGCGAATCTCCATGCCCGAATCCAAGACCCGGCCCGGAGGGTGGTCAAGGCAGGTCGTAGCCTGTGCTGATCGTTTCGGAGTCCGGCAGGACGGGTGGAGGGATTCGTGATGGTCGCTGCTCCGGCGTTGGCCGAGTTGCGGGAGGTCTGCCAGCCGCAGGCCAAGCTGCGGAGCCGCAACGGCGAGCACTGGGCGGGCCGCTTGTACATGCGCCGGATCTCGCTGCGGACGACCCGGCAGCTGGTCCGCACGTCCGTCGCGCCGAACACCCTGACCTGGGTGATGGTGGTGTGCGGCGTGGGCGCCGGGGCGGCACTGCTGATCCCGGGGCTGACGGGCGCCGCGCTCGCCGCCGTCCTGTTCCAGGGCTTCCTGCTGTTCGACTGCGTCGACGGCGAGGTGGCCCGGTGGAAGCGGCAGTTCAGCACGGCCGGCGTCTACGTGGACCGGCTCGGCGCGTACCTGGCCGACGCGGCGCTGATGATCGGGGCGGGGGTGCGGGCCGCCCGGGGCGGGTCCGAGCTGTGGGTGTCGCTCGGGCTGGCGACGGCGCTGGGCGTGGTGCTGCTGAAGGCGTCGACCGACCTGGTGGACGTCGCCCGGGCCCGCAGCGGGCTGGCGCCGGCCGACGAGGAGTCGACCCAGCCGCGCTCGCAGGGCATCGCCACAGCGCGCCGGCTGGCTTCGGTGTTCAAGATCCACCGGGTGACCAACGGCATCGAGGCGTCGCTGGTGCTGCTCGCCACGGCGGTGGCGGACGCGGCGGTCGGCACCATCGCCCCGACCCGCTACGCCCTCGCGGCGATCGCGGTGATCACCTGGGGCATGGTCGTCGCGCACCTCGCGTCGATCCTGTCCTCGTCGCGGCTGCGCTGAGCCCGGCCCGTCCGTCGCCCCCTGACCGCTGCCCCCGGAAGCGTGCTTCCGGGGGCAGCGGCGTTCCGGGTCAGACCTTCTTGAAGCACATCGTGTAGTCGACGCCCTTGCTGCGCGAGACCTTGATCCCGTAGTCGTACGCGGAGCCGCAGCTCTTGTCCGGGCCGTACAGCCGGTCGGCCATCTTGTACTGGGCCTCGGCGGACTTGCAGTCGACGATGGTCGGCACCGGCGAGCCCTGCGGGTCCTGGATCTTCACGCAGTCGCCGATGTTCGGCTCGTGCGTCAGCCTCTCCCTGGCCTCCGCGGCCTGCGAGGCGTTGGCCTTGGCCTTGCCGCCGTTGGGGTCGGTGTTGTACTTCCACACGTACCAGCCGACGCCGCCGAACACCGCCAGGACGACGACGATCGAGATGACCGACTGCAGCGGGCTCCTGCGCCGCGCCGGCCGCTGGGGCGACTGCGGCGACTGAGGCGCCGACGGCTGCTGGCCGTACGGGGGTTGGGCGGTGTACTGCGGATGCGGCTGCGCGTACGGCGGCTGCTGGCCGTACGGCGGCGGGGGCGGCGGCGCGTAGCCGTACGGCTGCTGCGGCGGGTGGTTCTGGTAGGGCGGCGGTGCGGACATGGTGCTGGCTGGTCCCCGTGGTCGAGTGCTTGAACGGTTGTCAACGGGCCGTTGACCGGTGCAGGTTACCCGCCCGGCAGCCGCCGGTCCCGCCACCCCTGCTCGCAGCGAGACCGCCTCCCCCCTCACCCGCGGGCGGTAAGTTGTGCACGGCGAGGCGCCGTTGGCGGGCGAGGGGGCGGGAATGCGGGCGGGCGATGTCCTGGACGACCGGTACGAGCTGATCGAGACGATCGGCGAAGGTGCGTTCGGGGTGGTCTGGAAGGCCCGCGACGCCCGGATCAAGCGCCACGTGGCCGTGAAGGTCATGCAGCAGGGCGGGAACACGGCCAAGGACGTCGCCCGCTTCGTCCGGGAGGTCGCCACGGCCGGGGCGCTCAACCATGCGCACATCGTCACCGTGCACGACTTCGGCGAGCACCGGAGCGCCGGCCGTCCGGTCTTCTACCTGGTCATGGAGCTGCTCGACGGCGTCCAGCTGAACGCGCGCCTGGCCGACGGGGTCCCGCCGCTGGCCCGTTCGCTCACCTGGGCCGCGCAGATCGCCGACGCGCTCGCCGTGGCGCACGGCGCCGGCGTCGTCCACCGGGACATCAAGCCCGCCAACGTGATGGTCCTGGCCTCCGGCTCGGTGAAGGTGGTGGACTTCGGCATCGCCCGGACCGAGACCGCCGACGACGGCGTGACCAGCACCCACGCCATCATCGGCACCCCGGCCTACATGGCGCCGGAGCGGTTCGAGGGCAAGGGGCTCGACGCCCGCTCGGACCTCTACGCGTTCGGCTGCCTGCTCTACGAGCTGTGCACGGGCCAACCCCCTTTCCGCGGTGGCGTCTTCGAGTTGATGCGACTGCACGGCACGGTCGATCCGGTGCCGCCGAGCACGCTCCGGTCCGGGATCCCGGCCGAGGTCGACCGGCTCGTCCTGGATCTGCTGGCGAAGGATCCGGCGCAGCGGCCGTCCGGGGCCGACCAGGTCGCGGGTCGGCTGCGCGCCGCCACCTGGTCACTGGAGAACCCGCCGCCCGCGTACACCCCGACGGTGCGCGACACGTCCGTCAGTGACGACGCGTACGTGCGGAGCCGGCGGGAGGAGGCGGACGCGCTGTTCGAGGAGACCCGCGCCAAGGCGGCGCAGGCGGCGGCCGAGTTCGAGCTGAACCTCGCCAAGCGGCGCGAGCAGACCGAGCGCGAGATCGCCGCCCTGCGGCTGCGGGCGGAGGAGGACGTGCGGACGGCCCTGCGGGAGGCAGAGGAGGCCAAGGCCCAGGCCGACCGGGACGCCCAGAGCAAGCGCGACGAAGCGGACGCCCTGTTCGAGGAGACCCGCGCCATGGCGGCCCAGGCGGCTGCGGAGTTCGAGAGCATGCTCACCCTGCGGCGTGAGCAGTCCGAGCGTGACCTGGCGGCCCGGCGAGCCAAGGCCGAGAAGCGGCTGGCCGAGATCGAGAGCCGGTCCGAGCAGCTGCGTCTGGAGGCCGAGAAGCTGCGCACGGACGCCGAGCGCCGGGCCCGGGTGACCGTCGAGACGGCCTGGCGGCAGGCCGAGGACATCGTGGCCGACGCCAACGCCAAGGCCGACCGGGTCCGCAGCGAATCCGAACGCGAACTCGCGGCGCTGACCAATCGCCGTGACAGCCTGACCGCCCAGCTGACCAACGTCCGCGAGATGCTGGCGACGCTGACCGGCGGGACCATCGCCGATACCTCGGGGATCCCGCCGCAGCAGCAGCGGTAGGGAGAGGCCGCCGGGAGACGGTCAGGAGACCTTCGGCTACTCGCCGGCTTCCTGGTCGGGTAGTTGGAGGGACTCGGTCCGGGCCTGGCAGACGCCGCCGACGACGGCGGACAGCAGGATGAGGATCAGGAGGCCGAGCACGGCGCGGGAGGCGTTCACGCGGCGGCGTCCAGCTCGAACCAGACGGTCTTGCCGCGCTTCTGCGGTTCGGCGCCCCAGCGGTGGGTGAGGCCGGCGATCAGCTGGAGGCCGCGCCCGGACTCGGCGAGCGCACAGGGGTCGCGCTGCTCGGGGAAGTCGGAGCTGTCGTCGCAGACGGAGACGCGGAGCGTGCCGTCGAGGATGAGGAAGAGGACGACGGGGGAGGTCGTCCGGCCGTGCCGCCAGGCGTTGACGATCAGTTCGGCGAGCGCGAGTTCGGCGTCCGCGATGGCCTCGGGGTGCCAGCCGCTGCGGGCCATGGCGTCCCGGAGGGCCTCGCGGGCGATGGTGAGGGAGGGGGAGTTGAGGTTGCGGTTACACACGGGGATTCTCCCTGCGGTGTAGGTGGGGTGCGCCGGAGCGGATGTCGCCGTGAGCAAGTCCTGGTGGGGGCTCTTCGGCGCCCGGGCAGGCGGTACCAACTGCCCGTTGGTAAAGCATTACTGACATGCCGTCCGGTGAGCGTTGCATCACCGACTGTAGGGCATGCGGCGGTACACGTGCCAGCCCGTTGAGAACATGTTCTGCTTGAAGGTCGCTGGACTCGCGATACCGTCGCGTTAGATGCTTTGGTGCATGCCACCTACCCCAAGCGCACGAAGGCAGCGGGTCGGCATCGAGCTACGAAAGATGCGCGATGCCGCAGGTAAGACCACCATCGAGGCTGCTGCCGTCCTCGGGCTTGACCGCACGAAGATCACGCTCATCGAGCAGGGCCTGTATGCGGTAACGCCCGAGAGAGTGGTCGCGCTCGCCTCCGAATACGAGGAAGGCGACTCCGCGTACGTCGACGCCCTGGCGACTATGGCGGGAGACAGAACCAAGGGGTGGTGGGAGGAGCACCGGGGCCTCGTATCCGCCGGGCTACTCGACATCTCCGAGGTCGAGCACTACTCGCACGGCATTTCGACGTACCAGATCTGCCATGCTCCCGGCCTGATGCAGACCGAGGATACGGCTCGGGAGATATTCCGCGAGGTCTATCCACCGCTCAGGCCTCTGAACATCGAAGCTCGGGTAGAGAACCGCATGCGGCGAGCGCAACTCCTCACCCGGAGCGAACCGATCGAGTATGAGGCGATCGTGCACGAGGCCGCACTGCGAATGATGTTCGGTGGGCCGACCGTGGTTCGGGCACAGCTCCAGCACCTGCTCATGTTGTCCGACCTGCCCAATGTGACACTCCGCGTCCTGGAGTTCCGGGCTGGGGGATTCAAAGGGGCAGGGCAAGCGGTTATGTATGCCCGAGGTCCCGTCACACGCCTGGACACCGTACAGCTCGACTCCGTCGGGACGCCCACCTTCCTGACCGAGGCGAACCAGCTCGAGAACTACCGAAACATCATCGGGGCTATGAGGGACCGGGCCCTCGGCCCAAGCGAGTCGCGCGATCTCGTCTCCGCCATCATGAAGACCCTTTGAGAGGAACAGCAATGGAAGAACTCAACTGGCGCAGGCCCGACGCTTGCGGAGACGGGAACAATTGCCCCGAGGTGGCCATCACCGCCGACGCCGTCTACATCCGGAGCAGCCTCCAGCCTGCGGCCGTCGCCGAGTTGACCACTACCGAATGGCGCGACCTCCTCGCCGGGATCCGCAACGGCGAGTTCGACGCCTGAGACCAGCGAACCCTGGGTAGCCCCACATCATCGAGCCGAGCAACCTCATCAGGTTCGCCAGAAAGGTGATCCGCACATGGAAGCGCTTGAGTGGGAACGCCCGAAGGCCTGCGCGGACGGCGCGAGCTGCCCCGAGGTGGCCGTCTCCGCCGACACCGTCTATCTCCGCAGCAGCCTCCAGCCCGACGCCGTCGCCCAGTTGACCACTGCCGAGTGGCGCGACCTCCTCTCCGCCATCCGCAACGGCGAGTTCGACGTCTGACCGCGCCACCACGCCCGAAGGCCGGCGCCCCTTCCCGGGGGGTGCCGGCCTTCATCGTCGGTCTTCCTCATGCGGCGAGCTGGGGCTCCTCCTCCACTACCTCCGCCGCCTTCTTCTTGTCCCGCATCACCACGGCCGCCAGCAGGGCCGCCGCCACGACACCCACCGCGCTCACCGTGACGGTCGTCCCCATCGCCGAGGTGAACGCCTCCCGGGCCGCGTGGACCAGGCCCTCATCACCCTTCGCCTCCGCCAGCGCACCGACGATCGACTGCTTGGCCTGCTCGGACGCCCCCGCCGGCATCTCGTCCGCGTACCCGCTCGCCAGCAGCGAGCCGAGGATCGCGATGCCCAGCGCCGTACCCGCCTGCTGGATGGTGTCGTTGAGCGCCGAGCCGACGCCCGCCTTCTCCGCCGGGATCTCCCCCATCAGCGCGCCGACCGCGGCCGGCATCGCGAAGCCCGCCCCCAGGCCCAGCAGGCCGAGCGCCACCGCCGGGACGGCGAACCCGGTCTCCGCGTCCACCGTGCTGAGCAGCGCGAACGCCCCCGCCATCAGCGCCATCCCGACCAGCACCAGCGGCCGGTTGCCGATCTTCGCGGTCAGCCCGGCGCCGGCGCCGTTGCCGATCAGCGCGGCCACCGCCAGCGGCACGAAGGCCAGGCCCGCCTTGATCGGCGAGTAGTCGAGCACGAACTGCAGGTACTGGGTCAGGACCAGCAGCAGGCCGCCGTTGCCGATCTGGACCAGGGTCAGCGAGAGCGAGCCGCCGCTGAAGTTGCGCTTCTTGAACAGGGCCAGCGGGACCATCGGCTCGTCCGTCACGTTCTCCCAGATCACGAACCCGCCGAGGGCCACCACCGCGACCGCGAGGCTGATCAGCGAGCCGCCCTCGAAGGCGCCGTGCTTCGGAATCTCGATGATCCACCAGATCAGCGAGGTCATTCCGACCACCGACAGCACCGCGCCCAGCGGGTCCGGCTTCTGCCACTGGCCCTTGGACTCCGGCATCAGGACGAGCGCGGCGACGATCGCCAGCACCGCGACCGGCACGTTGAGGTAGAAGATCGAGTGCCAGGAGAAGTGGTCGATCAGGACACCGCCGAGCACCGGGCTGCCGACCAGGCCGAGCATCGACACCGAGCCCCAGGCCGCCATCGCCTTTCCGCGCTCGTCCTCGTCGAAGACGACGATCAGGATCGACAGCGTGGAGGGCATGATCAGCGCGCCGCCGATGCCCATCGCGACCCGGGAGGCGACGACCTCGCCGGGGTTGGTGCAGTAGGTCGCGGCCAGTGACGCCGCCCCGAAGAGCAACAAGCCGATGATCATGATCTTCCGGCGGCCGAACCGGTCACCCAGACTGCCCGAGGTCAGCAGCAGCCCGGCGAACACCAGGATGTAGGAGTCGAGGATCCACTGCGTGTCCTGGGCGGTCGCCTTGAGATCCGCCGTCATCGACGGAACCGCCACGGTCAACGCCATGCTGTCGATCACCAGGACCATCGAGCTGAGGCACAGCACGATCAGGATCCACCAGCGACGTGGGTTGCGGGCTTCCATGAGTCTTTCCCCTCCGAGTTTCGGCGTGCGAACGATGCTCCGTCGATGCGAACACTGTACGCATCGCGGAACGCCGTACGCAAGTCTCGCGTTGTGTACGCTTGATGCGCACGATGTACGCACCCAATTCCAGTGATCTCAGTCAGCGACCGAGGGAGTTCCGATGGCCACCAAGGCGAACCCGATCCCGTCCGTCTGGGCCCGCCGGCAGCGCGAACCCGAGCAGCCCGCGCTCAGCCGCGAGGCGATCGTCCGCGAGGCGATCGCCATGCTCGACGCGGACGGCGTCGAGGCGCTCTCCATGCGCAAGCTCGGCGCCCGCCTCAACGCCGGCGCGACCTCCCTCTACCGGCACGTGGCCACCAAGGACGAGCTGATGGAGCTCGCCGTGGACGAGGTCTTCGGCGAGATCGTCCTGCCGCCCGCCGACAGCACCGACTGGCGTTCCGCCACCACCCGGGCCGCGCAGTCCTTCCGCACCACCACGCTGAACCACCCGTGGCTGGCCTCGGTCCTCGGCACGGCGGGCCTCGCCTACCTCGGCCCCAACCTGATGGCCTTCTCCGAGCGGCTCGCCGTCCTGTTCACCTCCTTCGGCTTCCCCGAGCCGAGCCGGGCGATCGACACCGTGCTGACCTACGCGATCGGCATGAGCACCACCGAGGCGGCGTGGCTCACCACGGTCGCCCGCTCCGGGGAGACCGAGGCCGCCTTCATCGCCCGCCTGATGCCCGCCGCCCAGGAGGCCGCCGCCGGCCACGCGGTGCTGGCCGACTCCTACGCCGTGGCGGCCGCCACGACCGCGGCCAACGACCCCGTCCAGATCCGCGACGCCAAGTTCTTCTACGGCCTGGAGGTCGTCCTCGACGGCCTCGCGCTGCGGCTGCCCCACTGACAGGCCCGCGAGGAGGCGGAGCCAGCCGGGCCACGTGCCGCTCATCGGGTGGCCCGCCCGAGCGGGCCGGCGCGCGGCTCGTCCGGCCCGGGCACGTGCACGGTCAGCGACTCGGCCCGGACGGCGGCGTTGTCCAGGACGTCCAGCACGGCCTTGACCGTGACGACCTTGTTGTCGCCGGGCACGGAGAGGGCGAGCGCCTCCTCATCGGGCGTGGCGTAGGTGAAGAGACCCGCGGCCGCGGCGAGTTCGGCCGGGCCGGCGAAGTGCAGTCGCAGGTGGGCGCCGGGGACGCCCCCTCCCCCGCCGGGGTGCGGCGGGGGGCGGTCGGGCCGGGTGGACGACTCCTGCCCGGCGGCCGGCCCGGTCGACCCGGTCCGCCCGGCGGGGTGGAAGGACGCGCCCGGCTCCAGGGCGCCGGCCACCGCCCGGACCAGCCAGGCGTTGGCCGAGAGCCCCTCCCGCCCGGCGGCCTCCTCCACCCTGGTCTTGAGGTGGGCGGGGAGGCGGAAGTTGATCCGGGCGGTGCCACCCTCGTCGAGGTCCGACACCACGCCCGGCACCGATGGCGCCACGACTGGCACCATCGGGTCGCGGAGAAGCCCCGACGCCGGCACCGTCACCACGAACTCCGGATCCAGCCCGCGGAGCCGGACGTCCACCGAGGCCGGCGCGAGCTCCCGGGCGACCTCGCCCATGGCGGCCGAGAGCGCGTCGAGCAGGGTGAGCCGGGCGGCCGAATCCAGCGGCCGGGTCAGCCGCTCGGCCAGCGCGCGGGCTTCGTCCCCGCCCGCGCCCGCCGCCACCGCGAGCTCGTGCCGGAGGTTGTCGACATACGGCGTGAGGTCCATGCCGCACAGCATGGCACACACAGTGGTGCCATGTGAAGCCATTTTGGCACCACACCCGCCCAAACGATGGCACCGGGAACGGCACCGCCCCCGCCGGTCGAACCGGCGGGGGCGGTCACCGGCGCTCGGCCGGCGGACGGAGGGCGCAGGTCAGCCGCGGTTCCACGCGGCCAGGTAGGCGTCGATCTCGCCGACGATCCGGGCCTTGCCGGCCGTGTCCAGGAAGGACGCCTCGACGGCGTTGCGCGCCAGCGCGGCGACGCCCGTCTCGTCCAGGTCGAGCAGCCGGGCCGCCACCGCGTACTCGGTGTTGAGGTCGGTGCCGAACATCGGCGGGTCGTCGCTGTTGACGGTGACCAGCAGGCCGGCGTCCACCATCTGCCGGATCGGGTGCTCCTCGATCCGCTCGACCGCCCGGGTGGCGATGTTCGAGGTCGGGCAGACCTCCAGGGCGATCCGGTGCTCGCCGAGGTGGTCCAGCAGGGCCGGGTCCTTCACCGCCTGGGTGCCGTGGCCGATCCGCTCGGCGCCGAGCACCCGCAGGGCGTCCCAGACCGTCTCCGGGCCGGTGGTCTCACCGGCGTGCGGAACGCTGCGCAGGCCGACCGCGCGCGCCCGGTCGAAGTACGGCTTGAACTGCGGGCGCGGCACGCCGATCTCCGGACCGCCGAGGCCGAAGCTGACCAGGCCCTCGGGGGCGAGGTCGACGGCGAGCCGGGCGGTCTCCTCGGCGGCGGCCAGGCCGGCCTCGCCGGGGATGTCGAAGCACCAGCGGAGCACGACGCCGAGCTCCTTCTCGGCCCGCACCCGGGCGTCCTCGATCGCCTCCATGAAGGCGACGTCGGGGATGCCCCGGCTGACCGAGGAGTACGGGGTGACGGTCAGCTCGGCGTAGCGGATGTTCTGCCGGGCCATGTCCTCGGCGACGCCGTAGGTCAGGGCGCGGACGTCCTCGGCGTCGCGGATCAGGTCGACGACGCTGAGGTAGACCTCGATGAAGTGGGCGAAGTCGGTGAAGGTGAAGTACTCGGCGAGGGCCGCCGGGTCGACCGGCACCTTCGACTGGCCGCGGTGGCGGGCGGCCAGTTCGGCGACCACGCGCGGCGAGGCCGATCCGACGTGGTGGACGTGCAGCTCCGCCTTGGGCATCCCGGCGATGAACGCCTCGATGCCGCGGCCGGCGGCCTGGCTGCTGGGGTTTCCGATCCGACTTCCGTCCGGCTGGACCACGGTGGTGCCCTTCTTCGCTGTCTTCGTCTTCGTCTTCGTCCGCGCGTCTACGTCCGCGCGTCTTCGCCGCGGGCGTCGCGTTTCTACGCGCGTATCGAGCGGTTCCCGCCAGGATAAGCACACCCGGCTAGCCTCCGAGCGCGACCGCCACGGTGTGGATCAGCAAGCCGGCCATGGCGCCGACCACGGTGCCGTTGATCCGGATGAACTGGAGGTCGCGGCCCACGTTGGCCTCGATCTTGCGGGAGGCGTCGTCGGCGTCCCAGCCGGCCACCGTCTCGGAGATCAGCGAGGTGATCTCCGTCCGGTAGGTGTCGACCAGGTACTGGGCGGCGTCCTGGAGCCAGCCGTCCACCTTGGCCTGCAGCTTCCGGTCGCTGGCCAGGCGCGATCCGAAGTCGCGCACGCCCTCGCGGATGCGCCGGCGCAGCTCGCTGTCCTCGTCCTCGGCGGCGTTCAGCACCAGGGTGCGGACGGCGGCCCAGGTGGAGGCGATCAGGTCCTGCACCTCGGGCCGGGCGAGCAGGTCGACCTTGGCCCGCTCGACCCGGGCGATGGTCTCGGGGTCGGTCTGCAGCTCGGTGGCGAAGTCGGCGAGGAAGTTGTCGACGGCGCCGCGGGCCGGGTGGTCGGGGTTGTCGCGGATGTCGGTGACGAACCGCATCAGCTCCTTGTAGACCCGCTCGCCGACCTGGTGGTCGATGAACTTGGGCGTCCAGCCGGGGGTCTTCTGGCTGACCTTCTGGACCACCTCCCGGTGGTTCTCGGCCAGCCAGTCGTGCGCCCGGACGGCGACCAGGTCGACCACGCCGTGGTGACCGCCGTCGGCGACCACCTTGCCGAGCATCCGGCCCATCGGTTCGGCCACCGAGGTGGCGGCGGCCCGCCGGGTCACCGCCTCGCCGACGACGGCCTGCACGTCGTCGTCGCGCAGCACGGCGAGCACCCCGCGCAGCGCGGCCGAGGCCTCCTTGGTGACCCGCTCGGCGCTGCCGGGGGCGCTCAGCCACTCGCCGAGCCGGCGGGCGATGCCGAGCGCGGCGAGCCGGCCCCGCACCACGTGGCCGGCGAGGAAGTTCTCGCCGACGAACTCGCCGAGCGACCGGCCGAAGACGTCCTTCTTGGTCGGGATGATCGCGGTGTGCGGGATCGGCAGGCCGAACGGGCGCCGGAACAGCGCGGTCACCGCGAACCAGTCGGCGAGCGCGCCGACCATGCCCGCCTCGGCGGCGGCCGCCACATAGCCCGCCCAGGCGCCGGCGCCGGCCGCCTCCGCCCAGGTGGCCAGGGCGAAGACCAGGGTCGCGAAGGCCAGCAGGCCGGTCGCGATGGTCTTCATCCGGCGGACGCCGCGTCGCTTCTCCTCGTCGGCCGCGGTGAACCGGAATCCGGGGCCGGTCCCGCTGAAGGCTTCGTCGCTCACTCCGCCAGTCTGCCCGCTGCCCGGCGCGAGCGGACGGCGCGCCCCGCAAACACGCGCCGTCGGACCGTCCCGAGCGCGCCTACCGGCGTGCGCCCGCCGCGCGCAGCGCCCCGACCAACGGGGACAGCCGGCGGCGTGCCGGGGCGGGCACCGCGCCGCGCCAGAGCCGGCGGGCGAGCGCGGGCGGCCCGGCCGCCGGGGGCGCGGCAGCCTCGGTGAGCAGGAACAGTCCGTCGGCGAGTCCGAGCCCGGGGTCCCGGAAGGCCGGGTAGCCGGCGTAGCGGCGGCGGCCCTCCACAAGCACCGGCGGGTCGCCGTGCGCGGCCTCGTAGCGGATCAGGTCGCGCAGCGCGTCCGCCCGCCCGGTGGCGGCGAGTTCGAGCCGCAGCCGGTCGGGCACCGGCAGCCGGTCGTACACCTCGCGCGCGCCGAACCGCTCGACCAGGCCGGCCACCCCGGCGCAGAGCTCGTCCTGCCGGCCGGCGGGGTGGCGCGGGAAGTCGCGCCGGAGCAGCGAGGACACCTCCCGGCCGAAGTACCGGGCCCGGATGGCGTCCAGCTCGGCGCCCTCGGCGGCCAGTTCGGCGGCCACCGACAGCGCCGCGGCGGCGCCGCGCAGCCGCTCCCGGACGCCGGCCCGCCGGGTGGCGCCGGCGCCGTCCTCGCGCAGCACCAGGTGGTGGTCGCGGTCGGCGAGGACGGAGATCCGGCGTGCGTGCAGCCAGGCGGCCAGCGTGAACGGCTGGTCCGCGCAGGCCTTCAGTTCCTCGTCCCGCACCAGCCCGTGCCGTCCGATCAGGTCGAGGCGGAACAGTTCGGTGCCGGTGAGCGCCTCGGCCAGCGCGGTGTCCGCGAAGCCGACCGAGGCGGCCGACGCGCCGAGGCCGACCGGCGGCACCGGCCGCCCGTGCACGCCGATCCGCGTGGGGAGGAGGACGTCGGACCCCCAGTCGTCGGCCGCGGTGACCATCCGGGCGAGCGCGTCGGCGCCCAGCCAGTCGCGGGCGCCGGGGAAGAGCACGTACCGGCCGCGGGCGAGGGCCAGGCCCCGGTTGGCCGCGGCGGCCGGGCCGCCGGAGTCGGGCTGGTGCAGGACGGTGAACAGCCCCGGGTGCCGGGCCGCGTAGCCGTCGAGGACGGTGCCCCCGCCGTCGGTCGAGCCGTCGTCGACCGCGATCACCTCCATGCGGGCCGGCCCGATGGTCTGCCGGACGAGCGAGTCCAGGCAGGCGATCAGGTAGGGCATGGCGTTGTGGACCGCGATCACCACGGTCACCTCGGGTGCGGTCATCGGGCGCTGCCCCTCCGGTACGCGGTCCGCCGGGCGTGTGCCGGGCGGGGCGGAGCCCGCCGGGCGACGCAGGGTCAACTCGGCGGGACTCCACGGAGTCACGCCCGCCACCGGCGCGTCCTGCGGACAGGGGCGCGCACAGCCGCCGCGCGCCCGTGCGCGCCCCCCTCCGCGGTGGTCCTGCCCCGGTGCGGTCAGCCGATCGCGACCTCCGCGTACATCCGCGCGATCACGTCCTCGATCGCGGGCTCGCGCACCGAGAGGTCGACCATCGGGTACCGGTCGGCGACGGCGGCGACGATCGGGGCGGCGCTCTGCTGGGCCGGGAAGGCCAGCCACTGCCGCGGGCCCTCGACCTTCACCACCCGCGCGCCGGCCACCTCGATCGGCGGCCGGGCCTCGGCGAGGTCGACCACCAGGGTCCGCTCGCTGTCGCCGGCCGCGTGCAGCCCGTCCAGCCCGCCGTCGTAGACGACCCGGCCGTGGTCGATCACCATGACCCGGTCGCAGAGCTGCTCGATGTCGGTGAGGTCGTGGGTGGTGAGCAGCACGGTGGTGCCCTGCTCGCGGTTGACCTCGCGCAGGAAGTCGCGCACCTTGCCCTTGCTGACCACGTCCAGCCCGATGGTGGGCTCGTCCAGGTAGAGCACCTGCGGGTCGTGCAGCAGGGCCGCCGCGAGGTCCCCGCGCATCCGCTGGCCGAGCGAGAGCTGCCGCACCGGCGTGTCCAGCAGGCCGCCGAGGTCGAGCAGTTCGACGCAGCGTCGGAGGTTGTCCCGATATCGCCGGTCGGGGATGCGGTAGAGCCGGCGGGCGAGTTCGTAGGAGTCGCGCAGCGGGAGGTCCCACCAGAGGGTGGTGCGCTGTCCGAAGACGACGCCGATCCGGCGGGCGAGCGCGACGCGTTCCCGGGCCGGGTCGACGCCGGCGACGCGCAGCCGGCCGCCGGTGGGCACCAGGATGCCGGTGAGCATCTTGATGGTGGTGGACTTGCCCGCGCCGTTCGGGCCGATGTAGCCGACGCATTCGCCGGCGGCGACCGTGAAGGTCAGGCCGTCGACCGCGCGCACCTCGCGCTTCTCGCGCTTGAACCGGCCGGCCTTGGCGCGGACGGTGAAGGTGCGGCGGACGTCGTCGAGTTCGATCAGTGCCATGGGGGTTTCCGTTTCCTGGGTGGTGGGGGGTCAGCTGCCGGTGCCGCGGTAGGCCCGCAGCCCGGCGCGCCAGGCGAGGCCGGCCGCGGCGCAGCAGAGCGCGGCGGCGACGGGCGAGGCGTACTGGAAGGCGGCGGGCAGGCCCAGCGGGTCGGGCCGGCCGAGGATGCGCAGGGCGGGCAGCCAGTTGACGAAGGCCAGCGGGACGCCGAAGACGACGCCGGCCACGAGTTCCTTGGCGAAGACGGTCGGCGGGTACTGCAGCAGGGTGGCGCCGCCGTAGGTGAGCGCGTTCTGCAGCTCACCGGCCTCGCCCCACCAGAACTGCACGGTGGCGCCGCCGATGAAGGCGGCCGAGAAGATGACGACGCCGCAGACCAGCAGGACGGGCACCAGCAGCACCCGGTCGGCGGTCCAGTGCACGTCGACGGCGGTGAGCGACCAGGCCAGGACGGCGGCGCCCTGCACGGGCCGTCCGAGCCGGCGCAGGGTGAAGCGCTCGGCGCAGAGCTGGGCCAGCGCCGGGGCGGGCCGGATCAGCATGGTGTCCAGGCTTCCGGTGCGGATCCGTTCGCCGAGCGCGTCGGCCGTGCCGACCAGCAGGTTGGCGGTGCCCAGCGCGAACGCCGAGGTGCCGTACAGGAAGCCGAGTTCCGGCAGGGTCCAGCCGCCGAGGGCCCGGGTGTGCTGGAACATCAGCAGGATGACGACGAAGTCGAGGAAGGTGATGACGGTGCTGGCCAGGGCCATCATCGCGAAGGAGAGCCGGTAGGACATGGTGGACCGGTTCCACATCGCGGCCACCAGCCACCACGAGCGGACCGCCCACCACGTCCGCGCGGGCGGCGCTGCGGTGCGGAGGGTGTCAGCCACCCTGGACCACCACCTTGCGGGTCGCCAGCAGCTGGACGCCGCGCCCGGCGGCGAGCAGCAGGACGGCCCAGAGCGCCTGGAGGCCGAGGGCGCCGAGCAGCCCCGCGCCGGCGTGCCGCTCCAGCAGCACGTCCGTGGGGATCTGGATCAGCGCGGCCCAGGGCAGCGCCGGGGCGATCTCGCCGAGCCACCCGGGGAAGAGGCCGAGCGGCAGCAGCATCCCGGAGAAGAACATCGACACCACCACCGTGACCGAGCGGATCCCGTCGGCGTCCTGCAGCCAGAAGGCGGTGAGCGAGACCAGGAAGCGCAGCCCGAAGCTGACCACCACGGCGAGCAGGGCGGAGAGCAGGAAGGCCGCCCAGACGGACGGGTCGTGCGGCAGCCGGGTGTCGAAGGCGAGGCTGCCGGCCACGAGCGGCAGCGCGCCGCGGGAGAGCAGCTGGAAGGCGGCCCGGCCGACGTCGGTGGCCAGCCACCAGCCCTGGAAGTCGACCGGCCGGTAGAGGTCGACCGCGATGTCGCCCTTGCGGAACCGCTCCTGGAGGTCGTCCTGGAAGCCGCCGCCGAAGACCGCGACGGCGACCAGCAGGGCCTGGCTGATCCAGATGTAGGTGACGGCCTGCGCGGTGTCGTAGCCGCCGAGGCCGGGCCTGGCCTGCCAGAGGGCGAGGAAGGTGTAGGCGAGGATGAAGCCGAAGACGGTGTTGGTGAAGACGCCGGCCAGGGTGGCGGCCCGGTAGGTGGAGTAGCGGCGGAACGCGCCGCGGGCGACGGCGAGGTAGAGGCGGGCGGTGCCGGCGGGATCCGGCCGGGCGGTGCCGCCGGGATCCGGAGGGGGCCCGAGCCGCGGCTCGGCCGGGACGACGTTCGGCATATTGTCTCCTTGTCGACAAATACGAGCAGACGGGTACGCACAGCGACGCGCGCGCACGCCGGACCGGCTCCGACCGTCCCCACCCCGGGGGTACCGGGCCGGGCGGGCGGAGCTGCTCAACTGAGTGCGCTATATGGTTTGCACCTTCCACCGTACCGCCGACGATCAGCCGCCGCACCCGGTTTCCCCAACACCTGATCGCGGATCAAATAGCACATAATCGCGGCATGACCGTGAGCGCAGACCACCGCACCCGACGCCAGGCCAAGCGGGCCGCCCGTCGCGAAGCGCGCCGCGCCAAGTCGTTCTGGCGCCGGCTCCTGCCCACCTGGCGGGTCACCCTCGGCGCGCTCACCGCCGTCCTGCTCGCGGCCGTCGGCTCCTTCGCCGTGCTCTACCTCATCGTCCCCGTCCCCGACCCCAACGCCCACGCCGTCGCCCAGAACAACATCTACCTCTACGCCGACGGCACCACCGAGATCGCCCGCACCGGCGCCGTCAACCGCACCGACGTCACGATCACCCAGATCCCCCTCGACACCCAGCACGCCGTCGTCTCCGCCGAGGACCGCACCTTCTACCAGAACCGCGGCATCGACCTGAAGGGCATGGTCCGGGCCGGCTGGAACACCCTCCTCGGCAAGGGCATGCAGGGCGGCTCCACCATCACCCAGCAGTACGTCAAGAACTACTACCTCACCCAGGACCAGACCATCGAGCGCAAGGGCCGCGAACTCTTCATCGCCCTCAAGGTCGACCAGCAGCGCAGCAAGGACGAGATCCTCTCCGGCTACCTCAACAGCAGCTACTTCGGCCGCGGCGCCTACGGCATCCAGAGCGCCGCCCACGCCTACTACGGCGTCGACGTCTCCCAGCTCACCCTCCCCCAGGGCGCCTACCTCGCCGCCCTCCTCCAGGCCCCCAGCCTCTACGACGTCAAGACCGCCACCCCCGCCAACCGCGAGAAGGCCGTCGCCCGCTGGAACTACGCCCTCGACGGCATGGTCCAGCTCGGCTTCCTCACCGCCGTCGACCGCGCCGCCACCACCTTCCCCGACCCGATCGACCCCCAGCCCGCCACCGGCCTCGGCGGCCAGGCCGGCTACCTCGTCGGCGTCGCCGACGACTACCTCGTCTCCTCCGGCATCATCGACACCGCCACCCTCAAGGCCGGCGGCTGGCGGATCACCACCACCTTCGACAGGGACAAGCAGGACGCCTTCACCCGCGCCGTCCAGCAGGAACTCACCGAGGAACTCGACCCCGCCAAACGCCCCGCCACCGACACCGACGTCCGCGTCGCCGGCGCCTCCGTCGAACCCGCCACCGGCCGCGTCGTCGCCGTCTACGGCGGCCCCGACTACGCCAAGCAGCCCTACAACGACGCCCTCCGCCAGGACAACCAGATCGGCTCCACCTTCAAGCCCTTCGACCTCGCCGCCGGCCTCAACTCCGGCCGCAGCAGCGGCGACGGCCGCCCCATCACCACCGAGACCCGCTACGACGGCACCAGCGAACGCCCCGTCACCGGCGGCCCCACCCCGTACGCGCCGCCCAACGAGGACGACACCGACTACGGCAACATCACCCTGCGCTACGCCATGACCAAGTCCGTCAACTCGGTGTACGCCCAGGAGGGCGTCGACGCCGGACTCGCCCACGTCCGGGAGACCGCCGTCCGGCTCGGCATCCCCGACAACGTCCGCGGCATGGACCCGGCCAACACCTCGATGACCCTGGGCACCGCCACCCCGAGCGCGCTCAACCTGGCCGGCGCCTACGCCGCCCTCGCCAACCACGGCCAGGCGTTCACCCCGTGGTCCGTCGCCAAGCTCGAACGCGTCCACAGCGGCGGCGCCATCGACGTCCCCAAGATGCCCGACCACGTCCCCACCACCGCGCTCGACCGCGGCACCGCCGACGCCGTCACCGACGTCCTGCGCGACGTCGTCAGCCCCCGCGGCACCGGCGCCGCCGCCCTCGAACTCGGCCGCCCCGCCGCCGGCAAGACCGGCACCACCGACTCCAACCTGTCCGCCTGGTTCGCCGGCTACACCCCCGAACTCACCACCACCGTCGGCCTGTTCCGGGAGAACCCGAAGACCCACGCCAAGGAACCGCTCTCCGGCACCGCCGGCTACACCCGGATCAACGGCGGCGCCTTCCCCACCCAGATCTGGACCGCCTACATGGCCGACGTCCTGGACGGCACCGACGTCCACCACTTCGACCTCCAGCCCAGCCGCGGCAACACCCAGCCGAGCACCCCCACCACCACCGCCCCCGCCTCACCCACCACCACCCCGCCGGCCACCAGCGCCCCCGGCGCCCCCACCACCGCCCCGAGCACCCCCGCCCCCGTCACCCCCGCACCGCAGCAGACCACCCCGAGCAGCCGCCCCACCGAGACCCTGCCGCCCGCCCCCACCCCGCAGGCCCCCCAGCCGACCCCCACCCCCGAACCACCGGCCACCCCGACCAGCCGGCCCACCTCAGCCCGGCCCACCGCACCCGCCAGCGCGACCGCCCCGCCACCCGTCGGCGACCAGGCCACCCCACCCGCCCGCTGAGCGGCCCCGGACAACCGACCGGCCGGCTCAGGCGACCAACCCCCGCTCCAACGGCGTCCGGAACCGCGGCGTCACCCGCACCTCCCCCAGCCAGCCCGACAACCGCGCCGCCTCCACCGCGACCGCCGCCTCCGCCTGCGCACCGACGTCCGCGAACAACCGCCACACCACCTCGCCGTCCGCACGCTGCGCCCAACCGCCCACCACCCGGCCGCACCACCACACCGTCGGCCCGGCGTTGCCCGCCCGGTCGAACAGCGCCGGAACGTCCTCCGGCCGCAGGTACCAGTCCCGCCCGCGCCAGCCCATCACCGTCGGATCCAGCCCCGGCAGCAACGCCGCCCACGGCTCCGGCTCCGCCACCGGCCCCTCGTCCCCCGGCAGCACCAGGCCCGCCACCCCGCCGGCCAGCGCCACCTCCACCGCGCCCACGTCGGCCAGCGCCCTGCGGGTGTCCCCCAGCGTCCAGCCCGTCCACCACTTCACGTCCTCGACCGTCGCCGGCCCGTACGCCGCCAGCCAGCGCCGCACCACCTCCGCCTTGGCCTCGCGCACCGGCACGTCCGGCCACTGCGGCACCGGCGCCCACGGATAGCCGCTGCTCAGCCACGACCCGCGCGGCCGGCACCGGCGGACGTGCCCGTCCGAGGCCAGCAACCGCAACAACCGGCTGCCCACGCTCTGCTTCGCCGCGTACGGCTTGCCCGCCGACATCACCATCGTCTCCCGCAGCGCCGGGACGTCCTCGCCGAGCTCGCTCGTCGTCGCCTCGCCGCGCCGCTCCAACGCCGCCAGCACCGCCCGCTCCGTCTCGGCGAGCCGCGGCTCGTCCCACCCCTCGGCGAGCTCGCGCAGGTGCTTCAGCAGCGTCGCCCGCTCCTTGACCGCGATCGCCCGCGCGGTGGACGCGCTCACGTACGGCGCGAACCCCTCCGTCACGGCGAAGAGCGTCCGCCGCATCGACAGCAGCTTCACCAGCGAGACGTCCTCGTACAGCGCCCGCTCGACCTCCGCCGCCGACGGCACCGCCAGCCGCGCGCACGCCGACAGGTAGACCGTCGCGGGATCGGAGGCGTGCAGCCCGACCACCGCGTCCGCCACCTGCTCGACGCGCTCCACCCGGGCCGACGGCGCCAGCAGGTGCCGCCGGCCGACCCGGGCCCGGCGCTGTTCGTCACTGACCGAAGGCACACGGCTGCTCATGCCGGGACCATAGCCCCCGCCACCGACAATCCCCCGCGGCCGACGATCCACCGCGCCTGGCCGTCGCGCGCTCGGCCGGTCGCGCGCTCGGCCGACCGGCCGGAACCGGCCGACCACCGTCCGCCCCGGCCGGCGGTCAGAGGTACAGCCCGGTCGAGCCCTCCGTGTCGCCGAAGCGCATCGCCGCGACGGCGTGCAGGTCGCGCTCGCGCAGCAGCACGTAGGTGGCGCCGCGGACCTCGACCTCCAGCTTGTCCTCCGGGTCGTACAGCACGCGGTCGCCGGGCTCCACCGAGCGGACGCTCTGGCCCACCGCGACGGCCTCCGCCCAGGCGCAGCGCTTGGACAGCTCGGCGGTCGCCGGGATGAGGATGCCGCCGGTCGAGCGGCGCTCGCCCTCGCCGCCCTCGGTCTTCACCAGCACGCGGTCGTGCAGCATCTTGATCGGCAGCTTCTCGCCCAGCCGGTCGTGGCGCGGCGAGTCGTGCTCGGTCGAGAAGGCCTGCGGGGTCGGTTCGTCGTTCGTACTCACGACCCCGAAGGTACCGCCCCCGGGCCCGCGGCGTGACGCTGGCCCGGCACCCGACCGGCCCGGGGGCGGGCAGCAGGACCGCCCGGGCAGGCGAAAGGGCCGCGCACGCGAAAGGCCGGGCACGCGAAAGGCCGGGCACCCACCGGCGCCCGGCCCCGCCGCGACCCGGCCGCTCAGTCCTTGCGGCGCTTGCGGCTCGACGCGACCAGCAGCACCAGGCCGACGCCGACCAGCGCCACCGGGACGATCCGCTCCTTGCGCGGCTGCCCCTTGTCGTCCACGAACTGCGCCTTGGCCCTCTCCACCAGCCCGCTGGCCGCCACGTACGCCCGGCCGGCCCGCTCCTCCACGGCGGCCACGGCCTTCGCCTTGACCTGGGCGGAGACGGTGCTCGGGTGGACGCGCATGGCGAGCTCGTCCAGGGTCGCCGCCAGCTGGGTGCGGGTCCGGGCGATGTCCGCCTCGATCTGGGCGGTCGTCCGCGCCGACTGGTCCTTCGTCCTCGCCTCGCCCACTCGGGCCACCCCAATTCACAGATGTTGTCCTGTTGCGACTGACCCAGTTTGTCAGTTGCCAGGAGCGGCCGCGCGGCCCCACCCACCATCGGAGGTAAGTTGGCCGTGGTACGACCACCCCGCCCACGCACCAGGAGAGTCCCCCGTGACTGAGCGCCTCCAGCCCGGCGACACCGCGCCCGCCTTCACCCTGTCCGACGCGGACGGCAACCAGGTCTCGCTGGCCGACCACCGCGGCCGAAAGGTGATCGTCTACTTCTACCCCGCCGCGCTCACCCCGGGCTGCACCAAGCAGGCCTGCGACTTCACGGACAACCTGGAGGTCTTCGCCGGCGCCGGCTACGACGTCATCGGCATCTCCCCGGACAAGCCGGAGAAGCTCGGCAAGTTCCGCGAGGCCGAGGACCTCAAGGTCACCCTGCTCTCCGACCCGGACCACGCCGTGCTGGAGGCCTACGCCGCGTACGGCGAGAAGCAGAACTACGGCCGCACGTACCAGGGCGTGATCCGCTCCACCGTGATCGTGGACGAGCAGGGCAAGGTCGAGCGCGCCCTCTACAACGTCAAGGCCACCGGTCACGTCGCCAAGCTGCTGCGCGACCTCAAGGTCGAGACGGCCTGACCCGCGCCTCCGGGGTCCGTCCCCGAAGTCCCGCTCCCGGGGCACGGCGGCGTCACATCGTCACCGCCGTGTCCCGGTGCTGTCCCCGCTCCGCGAACTCCCCGGCGGGAGGCCGTCCCGGCCCCTAGCGTCTCTGCCACCGGGTCCAGCGAGCCCGGTCCTTCCTTCACCGCAGGAGAGAGCCGTGCAGAGCGCCAGACCCGGAACCACCGCCCGCCTCGCCGTCGTCGGGGCGGTCGCCGCCGCCCTCGCGCTGACCGCCTGCGGCCCCGAGAACTCCGACCCCGCCGCGCCGCCGGCCGCCACCCAGCCTGCCGCGCAGCCCACGGCCACGGCCACGGCCACGGCGCAGCCCACCGGCACGGCGCAGCCGAGCGGCGCCGCGCAGCCCACCGCCACCGGGAAGCCCACCTCCGCCGCCCCGGCCGGCAAGCGCCAGGTGACCGAGGCGAAGACCGCCGGCGGGCTCGCCCGGACCACCGGCCAGGACGCCGTCTCCGACGTGCCCGTCGACCCGGGCGAGATGCGCGACACCATGCACCTGGTGGTCGCGAACTACGACCGCCCCGGCCAGACCTCCGGCCGCCGGATCCTGCTGGTCGCCGTCGACAACGTCCCCGAGGACCCGGCCAAGCGCCGCGAGCACCTCTGGCGCGGCCTGATCGACTACGCCCTGCAGCACGGCTCCACCGGCACCCCGACCACCGCCAAGCCGTACGCCGCCGGCCCGCTCGGCGGCTCGCTGGAGTGCCTGCAGCTGCCGGAGGCCCCCACCACCGACGTCGTCTGCGGCTGGTCCGACGCCTCCACCGCGGGCGTGGCGCTCTTCCCGAAGAGCACCCCCGCCGAGGCCGCCGCGCTGTTCGCCGCGATGCGCGCGGACGTCGAGAAGTAGCCCGCGCGGAAGCGCAGCGGTGACGGCGCACCCCCCGACCGGGTGCACCGCCACCGCCGTCCGTCACCTCGGCGGACCGCCGTCGTCAGCAGGTCCCGAGGTCGCTCCAGACGCCCCACGCGCCGCTCGCGGTGGGGTCTTCGCCCTTGGTCCACCACTTGTTCTGGTAGTAGTGGCCCTTCCACGACACCTTGGTGGTGGTCGCGTAGGTGGTGCCCGCGTCCCAGCTCGGCGCGCCCGCGCAGCCGGCCGGGGTGGTCGGCGGAGTCGTGGGCGGCGTGGTCGGCGGGGTGGTCGGCGGAGTCGTGGGGGGCGTGGTCGGCGGGGTGGTCGGCGGGGTGGTCGGCGGAGTCGTGGGCGGGGTGGTCGGCGGGGCCGTGCCGCCGTCCACCGAGCCGCGGCTCAGGTCGCCCTTCAGGCCGTACAGCGTGCCGCCGACGTTGACCGTCCAGTTCGACGGCGTCGACACCGGCAGGTAGTAGACGAAGTCCATGTCGATCGACGCGCCCGGCGCCAGCGACTGCCAGCCCGGCAGCTTCACCGACACCCGGTTGTAGGTGCCCTTGAGGCCGCCCACGTTGCCCGGACCGGGGTTGTCCTGCTTGATGACGGTCAGCCCGAAGCCGGACTGGTCCTTGGCGTTGCCCGGCGCCGAGTTGCTGTAGTCGAACTGGAACTCCGTGCCGCCCGGCAGGGTCACCGTCGAGTTGTTGACGATGTGGATCTTCGGGTTGATCGGGTAGTTCGAGTCGCCCAGCGCGAAGTTGGTGAACGACACGTCGATCGGCAGGGTCTGCTGCGGCAGCGCCGTCGTCGAGCGGACCGCACCGTACGGCGAGGCCGCCTTGAACTTGTCGTACATCAGCGAGGTCAGCGTCGAACCCGGCACGTACTGGCCCTTGCCGCCGTTGGCGGCCGCGTCCCACCTGTAGTCGCCCGCGAGCTCCCAGATCATCGCGCCGCCGGCGCCCTGGTTGACGATGTAGTCCGCCTTGGCGCCCACCGACTGCTCGTCCTCGGTGGAGAGGAAGACCTTCTTGGTGTCGTTCCACAGCCACGGCGCCACCAGGGCGGAGCTGTAGTTGCGGGCGTAGGTGCCCTGCAGCGCGGTGTCGGTCACGCCGTACTTGGCGAGGTAGTCGGGCACGATGCCCTTCTCCAGGTTCTTCGCGTGCCACATCGGGTTCGAACCGGCCGGGGACTCCTTGCCCGCGTCGTCCTTGTCGTTCCAGATGTTGTCGATGCCGACCGCGCCGTCACCGCACGCCGTCAGCCCGGAGCCCACCGGGCAGGTCGTCGCCGACGCGGTGCCCCAGAGGCCGTCGGTGCCGCCGGTCACGTTCTTGAACCCGCGGGTGTAGTACGGCAGGCCGACGTTGATCCGGCCGCCCGGCATCGCCCCGCGGAAGTAGTGGTACGACCAGTCCGCGTTCAGGTAGCCGATCCCGCCGTACTGGCCGGTGCCGTACACGTTGGCCGCCGCCAGCTCGCCGTCCTTGCCGTCGTCGAACAGCGAGGCGTTCGGGCCGACGTACTTGTTCCAGGCGCCGTGCAGGTCGTACGACATGATGTTGACGTAGTCCAGGTACTGCGCCACCTGGAACGTCTCCATGCCGCGCAGCAGGTAGCCGGACGACGGGGCCGCGACCGAGAGCAGGTAGTGCCTGCCGTCGGCGGCGCCGGCCCGGTCCAGCTTCTCGCGCAGCGTCTTCATCAGCGCCGCGTAACCCTTCGCCAGCGAAGCGCGCTTGGAGTTGGCCAGCTGCCAGTCCAGCGGGTTGCCCGCGTCCTTCATCGAGGTCGGGTACTCGTAGTCGATGTCGACGCCGTTGAAGCCGTACTTCTTGACGAAGTCGACCGCCGAGGCGGCGAAGGTGTCGATGCCCGCCTGGTTGACGCTGCCGTCCGGGTTGACGGTCATCGCGTAGAAGCCGCCGGAGTTGACGCGCTTGCCGTCGTCGCCGAAGTACCCGCCGGTCTCGGTCCAACCGCCCACCGAGATCATGGTCTTGACGTTCGGGTACTGCTTCTTGAACTTCGTCAGCAGGTTGAAGTGCCCCTTGTAGGGCAGCGACGGGTCCAGCTCGGCGCCGGGCACGCCCGGGAAGGAGATCCCGGTGGCCTCGTTCTTGTCGCCGTCGGTGCCGACGGAGATCTTGTTGTCGCCGCCGACGTGCCCGAACGCGTAGTTCAGGTGGGTGACCTTGTCCCAGGGGACGTCGCTCACCAGGTACGGCTGGGTGCCGTCCTTGCCGGTGCGCCAGCCGGTGAAGTAGCCGATGATGCGGCGCTGGTGGTCCGCGCCCATCTTCTCGCGGCCCGCGGTGTCGTAGACGCTGCAGTACGGGACGTCCACCCCGGGCGTCTGGTACATCCCGTCCGGGCGACAGGCCGCGTTGTCGACGGCCGCGGACGCCTGCGAGGGCGCCGCGCCCAGCGTCGCCACCAGCAGGCCGGCCAGGCCGGCGGCCGCCAGCGAGGCCAGCCCCGCCCGGGCGGCCGGGCTCTTGGAGTGACGGGCGGCGGTGGGACGCCGCTCCGCCGTGGATCGGATCAACACTCGGTCCTCCGGGAGAGAGTGTCGGCGCGTGCCTGTGGGGAGCACGCACGTGGGGGAAGCAGATTGGCGCCGAAGCTATGTGGTCTGAACCACATAGGTCAATAGGTCTGTACCAATCGGCCATCAATTCCCCACGCCCGACCCGGCCATCACAGTACTCCGCGCACCCGTGACCTATCCGCCCCACGGTCGTTCGCATCCACGGGGGACGGGCGCACACCAGCCCGAAGGGGGACGACCATGACGGTCACCAAGTACACCCGAGAGCTGCTCGCCGACACCGCGGCAGCGGCCACCTCGCTCGACGAGATGCTGACCGCCCTCGGCCGCCAGCCGCACAACCAGAGCCGTAAGTACCTCCGCCGCAAGCTCACCGAGTACGCGATCGATACGGCACACTTCCGACCGACCGGAACGGTCTACACCCGCGAGCTCCTCCAGGAGGCGGTCTCGGCCTCACAGAGCGTGGCCGGCGTGGTCCGCTACCTCAACCAGCGGCAGGCCGGTGGCACTCAGGCCCACATCGGCCGGCGGATCAAGGCCTTCGGGATCGACACTTCGCACTTCACCGGCCAGGCTCACAACCGGGGCAAGCGCTTTCCCAGCAAGATCCCGCCCGAGCAGCTGCTCGTCCAGCGCCCCTGGGACGCCAAGCGGCTACCCGGGTCGCGAATCCGCCGAGCCCTGGCCGAGCTCGGCAGGCCGGAACTGTGCGAGGACTGCGGGACCGGGCCCGAGTGGCGAGGCCGCGCCCTGACCCTGGAAGTCGACCACATCAACGGCGACTGGTCGGACAACCGGCCGGACAACCTCCGGCTGCTCTGTCCGAACTGCCATGCCGTCACCCCGACCTACTGCGGACGCAACAAGAACAAGCGCGTGAAGTCCACCCCGCTTTGCGGCCAGAACGGCAGCACGCGGCGAAATGGCGGTGTCCCCGCCCCGGGCAAACCCCTAGACTAGAGGCCATGCGGCCTTGGCGGAATTGGCAGTCGCCCGGGTTTTAGGTGCCCGTGAGAGAAATCTCGTGAGGGTTCGAGTCCCTCAGGCCGCACCAGCCTTTAAATCGAAGGCCCGCCTGGAGATGATCTCCGGGCGGGCCTTCGTCGTTCCCGACTGCGCGTCAGCCGAGCAGCTCGCGAACGACCGGGGCGAGGGCGCGGAAGGCCTGGCCGCGGTGGCTGATGGCGTTCTTCTCCTCGGCCGTCATCTCGGCGCAGGTGCGGGTCTCGCCGAGGGGCTGGAGGATCGGGTCGTAGCCGAAGCCGCCGTCGCCGGCGGGGGCGGTGCGCAGCGTGCCAAGGAGGCGGCCTTCGACGACGCGCTCGGTGCCGTCGGGGAGGGCGAGGGCGGCGGCGCAGGCGAAGTGGGCGCCGCGGTGGTCCGGGCCGATGTCGGAGAGCTGGGCGAGGAGCAGTTCGAGGTTGGCGCGGTCGTCGCCGTGCTTGCCGGCCCAGCGGGCGGAGAAGATGCCGGGGGCGCCGTTGAGGACGTCGACGCAGAGGCCGGAGTCGTCGGCGACGGCGGGCAGGCCGGTGGCCCGGGCGAGGGCGTGGGCCTTGAGGAGGGCGTTCTCGGCGAAGGTGACGCCGGTCTCGGGGACGTCCGGGATCTCGGGGTAGGCGTCGGCGCCGACCAGTTCGACGTCCAGGCCGGCGTCGCCGAGGATGGCGCGGAGTTCGGCGACCTTGTGCCGGTTGCGGGTGGCGAGGATGAGTCGGGTGGTCATGAACCCACCCTAACCGGACGTCAGCCGGTGCAGACCTTGGCGAGGTTGCCGGCGGCGTCGCCGAGCGGCTTGAGGTCGGGGGCCTGCTTGTTGTTGACCGCCTGCTGGATGTTCTGGACCTGGGTGTTGAGGTCGGTGACGGCCTTGGCGACGTCGGTGTTGGAGGAGTTCTTGCCGAGCTGGTCGAGGTCGTTCTTGAGCTTCTGCAGGGCCTGTCCGGCGGCCTGGGCGTCGTTGCTGGCGTTGTTGAAGGTGGTGACGACGTCGTTGACGTCGTTGGTGATGGTGATGGCGGTGTTGCCGCAGTCGATGGCCTTCTGGACGGCGGAGCAGCTGACGACGCTGAGCGGGAGGACGGCGATGAGGGCGGCCACGGCGAGGGTGGCGGGGCGGGTGATGCCGGCGCGGGTGATGCTGTCGGGCATCAAGTCCTCCTCGTGGGCGCGGTTTCCGTGGGGGGTGACGCGCGTGGTGGTGCCCGCGGTTCCCGCAACGGGGTGCTGCGGGAACCGTACGGGCTGCGGGCCCGGCCTGTAAACGGCACCAGGTGGGGCGTGGCGGCCGAGGGGGTTTCAGCCTTCGAGGGCCTTGCGCTGGATCTCGTCGAGTTCGGCGCAGCCGAGGGTGCCGAGGTCGAGGAGCCGGTCGAGGAGGGCGCGGTCGAAGGGGGCGCCTTCGGCGGTGCCCTGGACCTCGACGAAGCGGCCGTCGGAGGTGCAGACGATGTTCATGTCGGTTTCGGCGCGGACGTCTTCCTCGTACTGGAGGTCGAGCATGGGGGTGCCGTCGATGATGCCGACGCTGACGGCGCTGACGCCGCCGGTGATGGGCTGGCCCTTGGCGCGGAGGATCTTCTTGTCGCGGGCCCAGGAGACGGCGTCGACGAGGGCGACGTAGGCGCCGGTGATGGCGGCGGTGCGGGTGCCGCCGTCGGCCTGGAGGACGTCGCAGTCGAGGACGATGGTGTTCTCGGCGAGGGCGCGGTGGTCGATGACGGCGCGGAGGGAGCGGCCGATGAGGCGGCTGATCTCGTGGGTGCGTCCGCCGATGCGGCCCTTGACGGCTTCGCGGTCGCCGCGGGTGTTGGTGGCGCGGGGGAGCATGGAGTATTCGGCGGTGACCCAGCCTTCGCCGCTGCCCTTGCGCCAGCGCGGGACGCCTTCGGTGACGCTGGCGGTGCACAGCACCTTGGTGTCGCCGTAGGAGATGAGGACGGAGCCTTCGGCGTGCTTGCTCCAGCCCCGTTCGATGGTGATGGGGCGGAGCTGTTCGGGGGTGCGGCCGTCGATGCGTGACATAGGCACCGAGCGTAGTCGTTCCGCGGGGGTGCCCGGTCGAACGCCCCGGCCCGCCGCCCCGGGTGGGTCGGCGGGCCGGTGGTGGTGAGCCCGGTGGGCTCAGCTCACATCATGTCCTCGATGTCGGCGGCGATCGGGTCGGCGTCGGTGCCGATGACGACCTGGATGGCGGTGCCCATCTTGACGACGCCGTGGGCGCCGGCGGCCTTCAGCGCGGCCTCGTCGACGAGGGAGGCGTCCTTGACCTCGGTGCGCAGGCGGGTGATGCAGCCTTCGACCTCTTCGATGTTGTCGATGCCGCCCAGACCGGCGACGATCTTCTCAGCCTTGCTGGCCATCTGTTGTTTCTCCCTCTGTTTCGGCCCGCCGGCTGTTCTGCCGGGCGCCGTCCTGCGCTGTGCATGGGGGTTCCCCGGCCGGGGCCGAGGGGGTGGGTGCCGGTGCTGACGCGGATTCAGCGGCCGTCGTGCTGTGCGGCAGCGCGACAAGCATGACCCGGGCAGGACCGGTTTGCCAGGTTAGTCCACGTTTGGCCCATTCCGGCGCGCACGGTCTGGATCTTCGTCCGAGGATGACGATCAGCGGGGCTTGCGTCCCGGCGCTCGCGGCCTGCGTCCCCAAAGGGTGGTCTACACCAATATATGGGTACTCCGGTGAACGCAGGAAGGGCCCCGGGTGTTCCTGTGCCCCGCCCGACGGCCCTGCGGGGCCACCGGCCGGCGACCGCTCCCGGAGGGCCAGGATGAGTTCGGAAGGCGCCACGGCTCCGCAGACCGCGTGGTGGCACGGCTTCTACGGCGGGCTCCAGAAGATGGGCCGCTCGCTCCAGCTGCCGGTCGCGGTGCTGCCGGCGGCCGGTCTCCTGAACCGGCTCGGCCAGCCCGACGTCTTCGGCGCGGACGGCCTGGGGTGGGACGACGTCGCCAAGGTCTTCGCCGCCGCGGGCGGCGCGCTGCTGGACTCCTCGCTCGGTCTGCCGATGCTGTTCTGCGTCGGCGTCGCCATCGGCATGGCGAAGAAGGCGGACGGTTCGACCGCGCTGGCCGCGGTGGTGGGCTTCCTCGTCTTCTACGCGGTGCTGCACGCCTTCCCGCAGGACTGCAAGCCGCCCACCGTGCTGGTCAACAACCAGTGCGTGGACTTCACCTCGCGGAAGGCGGCCGCCGCCACGTACCAGAATCCCGGGGTGCTGGGCGGGATCCTGATCGGCCTGATGTCGGCCTGGCTCTGGGTCCGCTACCACCGCAAGAAGCTCGTCGACTGGCTGGGCTTCTTCAACGGCCGCCGCCTGGTGCCGATGATCACCGCGCTGGGGGGCCTGGCGCTGGCCTGTCTGGCGGTGTGGGTCTGGCCGCCGATCGGCCGCGCGCTCAACGACTTCAGCCAGGACCTGGCCGACCTCGGCGCGGCCGGCGCGGGCATCTTCGGCGTCGCCAACCGCGCGCTGCTGCTGATCGGCATGCACCAGCTGATCAACACCTTCGTCTGGTTCCAGTTCGGCGAGTACACCAAGCCGGACGGCGGCGTCGTCCACGGTGACATCCCGCGGTTCCTGGCCGGTGACCCGACGGCCGGGCAGTTCACCTCCGGCTTCTTCCCGATCATGATGTTCGCACTGCCCGCGGCGGCGCTCGCGATCGCGCGCTCGGCCAAGCCGCACCGGCGCAAGGAGATCTACGGCCTGATGCTCTCGGTGGCCCTGACCTCCTTCGTGACCGGTGTCACCGAGCCGATCGAGTACTCCTTCGCCTACATCGCACCCGCCCTGTTCGCGGTGCACGCCCTGCTGACCGGGGCGTCCATGGCGATCACCTGGGGGCTCGGGGTGCACGACGGCTTCAGCTTCTCGGCCGGCTTGATCGACTACGGCCTCAACTACAGCCTGGCCACCAAGCCCTGGATGATCATCCCGATCGGGCTCGGCTTCGCCGCGGTGTACTACGCGCTGTTCCGGTTCATCATCGTGAAATTCGATCTGAAAACGCCCGGGCGCGAGGAGGAGAGCGAGGTCGAGGACGTGACCAAGGCATAAACCGAGCGTCACCACGCGCCATTCGGCAAGGCCCCCGGAGCGCCGTTCCGCGGGCCTTCGGCATATCGGGAACGGGCCGATGGTCCCGGTACGGAACTCCCGCCATTCGGGGGCGGGAGGCCGTCCCGCCGCCCCCGGGCGCCCGCCGGACGCCCGGGCGGACGGCCGCCGGACGCCCGCCGGACCTCGACGGACCTCGACGGACCTCGCCGCCGCCCCGCCGGGCCCCGCCGCTCGCCGCTCGCCGCTCGCCGGGCGCCCGGCTTCTTTTGTTGCGCAAATAGCCAAAATCCAAATCCCGACATGTAATCATGATCGTCGTTCGCAACGTAGGTTTCGATTTCATAGCGCTTCCCAGCGGCGCCGCTTTCAGGGGTTCCTCCCCCTCTCCGCCCGTGCTACAAAACTGGTCTACACCACGTGTGGTGTAGACCAGTTCGCGGTTCGGCCCCCTGTGCACCTACCCCCCGACCGACCCGCCCTGCCGTTAGGAACCCACCCCCATGAGTCAGTCTGCGCAGGCACCGGCGCCCGCCGCGGCTCCGGCCACGCCAAGCCCCACCAAGAAGTTCGGCCAGAACCTCCTCCAGGGTCTGCAGAAGATCGGCCGCAGCCTCCAGCTGCCCATCGCCGTTCTCCCCGCCGCCGGTCTGCTGCTGCGCCTCGGCCAGGACGATGTGTTCGGCAAGGACGGCCTCGGCTGGAACAAGGTCGCCGCGGTGTTCGCCACCGCCGGTGACGCCGTCTTCACCAACCTGCCGCTGCTGTTCGCGGTGGGCATCGCGATCGGCTTCGCCAAGAAGGCCGACGGCTCGACCGCCCTCGCCGCCCTGGTCGGCTTCCTGGTGTACAAGAACGTGCTGACCGCGTTCCCGATCACCGAGGCCCAGGTCCTGCCCGGCAAGGACGCCGCCGCCACCTACCAGAACCCGGGTGTGCTCGGCGGCATCGTGATCGGCCTGCTCTCGGCCGTGCTGTGGCAGAAGTACCACCGGACCAAGCTGGTCGACTGGCTCGGCTTCTTCAACGGCCGCCGCCTCGTCCCGATCATCATGGCCTTCGTCGGCACCGCCGTCGGTGTGGTCTTCGCCCTCACCTGGGGCCCGATCGGCGACGCCATCAAGAGCCTGAACGACACCCTGATCGGCGCCGGCGCGTTCGGTGCGGGCGCGTTCGGCCTGGTCAACCGTGGTCTGCTGCCGGTCGGCATGCACCAGTTCGTGAACTCCTACGCCTGGTTCCAGACCGGTGACTTCACCAAGCCCGACGGCACCGTCGTCCACGGTGACCTGACCCGCTTCTTCGCCGGCGACCCGTCCGCCGGACAGTTCATGTCGGGCTTCTTCCCGATCATGATGTTCGCGCTGCCCGCCGCCGCGTTCGCCATCGCCCACACCGCCAAGCCGCACCGCCGCAAGGCCGTCACCGGCATGATGCTGTCGCTGGCCCTGACCTCCTTCGTCACCGGTGTCACCGAGCCGATCGAGTTCGCCTTCGTCTTCATCGCCCCGGCCCTGTACGTCATCCACGCGCTGCTGACCGCCGTCTCGATGGCCGTCACCTGGGCGCTCGGCGTGCACGACGGCTTCACCTTCTCCGGCGGTCTGATCGACTACGCGCTGGCCTGGAACAAGGCCACCGACCCGTGGATGATCATCCCGATCGGTCTCGTGTTCGCGGCGCTGTACTACTTCCTCTTCCGCTTCGCGATCACCAAGTTCAACCTCAAGACCCCCGGTCGCGAGGACGACGACGAGATCGAGGACGTCACCAAGGCCTGACGCCGCGGTACCACCCGAAGCACCCCCGGCCCCGCCCCGCCGCCCGCTCCCCCGGACGGCGGGGCGGGGCCGTCGCGCGTCCCGGACCGCTGGGTGTCCGCACCGGCCGCACCGGGCGCCGCCGTCGCGCGTCCCGTCTCAGATCCGGCCGAGGCGGGCCGCGTACACCCCGGCCTGGAAGCGGCTCTCCGCGCCCAGGTCGGCGGTCAGCTCGGCGACCAGCCGGCGGACCGTCCGCTCGGAGACCTCCAGCTTCCGGGCGATCGCCGCATCGGTCAGCCCGGCCGCCAGCAGCCGCAGCACCTCCTGGTGCCGGTCCGTCATCTCCACGGCCCCGGAGAGCAGTTCCGGCGGGGTCCAGGCCGCCGACCAGAAGTACTCGAAGAGCTCGGCGACCAGCGCGACCAGGGCCGGCTCCCGGACGACCACCGCCGCCCCGGCGCCCGGGGCGCCCCCGTCCCGGCCGCCGCCCGGCGCGGGCAGGATCGCCAGCCGGGCGTCGACCACGATCAGCCGGAGCGGCAGCGAGTGCGCGGCCCGGATCCGGGCGCCGGCCGCGGTCAGCTCGCGGACGTGTGCGAGCACCGCCGGCCGGCGCAGCACGGCGGCCGGGTAGACGGTGCGCAGGGTGGCGCCGTGGGCGAGGGCGAGCCGTTCGCGGGCGAGCTTGCCGGCGAGGGCGGGGCCGGAGAGGTCCTGGCCGGGGCGGAGCGAGAGGGCCTCGGTGCGGGCGCCGCGGGCGGCGTCCTCCAGCAGGGCGGCGATCCGGTCGGTGCCGCGGACGAGTTCGAGGGCGGTGCCGGTGTGCGGGCGGTGCTGGAGCGGCAGGTAGTCGGTGTGCAGGCGGTCGACGGCGTCGCGGGCCCGGCCGAGCGCGCCGACCAGCGCGGTGACCAGCGCGGTGACCTGGGTGTCGGCGTCGAGGAGGAGTTGCCGGAGGGCGGTGTCGACGGAGACCGCGGCGTGGCCGCCGGTTTCGTCGGCGGTGGGCTGGAGCAGTCCGAGGCCGAGCAGTTCGCCGGTGGCGGCGGCGAGGCGGGGTTCGTCCCAGTCGGAGGCGGTGGGCGGGCGGCCGGGTTCGGCGAGCAGGCGGGCGTAGAGCTGGGCGGCGTCGTGGTCGGCGGGGCTCTCCATCGGCGCAGCGTAGTGAGTGCGCGTCGTCCGGGCGGGGTTTTCCGAGGGGTGGGACGGTGTCGCTTCCGCTCCCGGTCATGTCCGGTTCCGGTAGCGCCGGGGTGGCTGACCTGCGGCGGGGCGGTGGTCAGGATGGGGCGCATGGATCTTCCCGAGGCTTCGACGATCTGGTTGGACGGCGCGCTGGTGCCCTGGCAGGAGGCGCGGATCCACGTCCTGACGCACGGTCTGCACTACGGCACGGGGGTGTTGGAGGGCACCCGGGTGTTCGAGACGGCGGACGGCCCGGCGGTGTTCCGGCTGCCCGAGCACCTGGGCCGGCTGGACCGCAGTGCGCGCATGCTGCGCATGGAACTCCCCTACGGTGTGGATGAGTTGGCCAAGGCGACGGTGGACTTGGTGCGGGCCAACGGTCATCGTTCGTGCTATCTGCGGCACTTCGCGTTCCTGGGGTACGGCGCGATGGGTCTGGACATGCGGTTCTCGCCGACCACGACGGCGATCGCGAGCTGGGAGTGGCGGTCGCAGCTGCCGGAGGGGGGCGGTGGGATCAGGGTCAGGACGAGCAGCTGGCGGCGGAACGATCCGAACGCGGTGCCGCCGGCGGCGAAGGCGACCGGTCCGTACCTGAACTCGGTGCTGGCCCGGCGGGAGGCGACCGACGCGGGGTACGACGAGGCGCTGCTGCTGGGTGCGGACGGTTCGGTGAGCGAGTGCACCGGCGAGAACGTGTTCGCGGTGCGCGGTGGCGTGCTGCGGACGCCGCCGGCGAGCGCGGGCGCGTTGGAGGGCATCACCCAGGACACGGTGCTGGCGCTGGCGGAGGGGCTGGGGGTGCCGGTGCGGGTGGAGGCCTTGCTGCGGTCGGACCTGTACGCGGCGGACGAGGTGTTCGTCTGCGGGACGGCGGCCGGGGTGGTGCCGGTGCGTTCGCTGGACGACCGGGAGCTGCCGGCCGCGCCCGGTCCGCTGACCGCGCGGCTGCGGGAGGCGTACGCGGCGGCGGTGTCGGGTGCCGATCCGCGGTACCGGCACTGGTTGACGCCGGTGGGCTGAGCGCGTCAGATCCGGTAGACCGCGCCGGCCCGGGCGATCTCGACCGGGCCGGCGAAGGCGGCGGCGGCGTCGCGGCGGTTGTGCTCGGCGTCGGTCCACGGCGGGATGTGGGTGAGGACGAGTTTGCGGGCGCGGGCGGCGGTGGCGTGTTCGCCGGCTTCGCGGCCGTTGAGGTGGACGGCGCGGTAGGTGTCGCGGCCGTCGATGTAGGCGGCTTCGCAGAGGAAGAGGTCGGTGTCGCGGGCGAGCTCGACGAGCTCGGCGCTCTCGCCGGTGTCGCCGGAGTAGACGAGGCTGCGGCCGTCGTGTTCGAGCCGGAAGGCGAAGGCGTCGACGGGGTGGTTGACCTGGGCGACCCCGATCCGGAACGGGCCGAGGTCGAAGCTGCCGGGGGTGAGGGTGTGGAAGTCGAAGACCTCCTTCATCCCGGGGTTCTCCGGCATGTCGTAGGCGCGGGCGAGCCGCTCGGCGGTGCCGGCCGGGCCGTAGACGGGCATCGGGTCGGGGCAGCCTTCGGCGCGGTAGTTGCGGGCGACCCAGTAGGCGCAGAGGTCGACGCAGTGGTCGGCGTGCAGGTGGCTGAGCAGGACGGCGTCGACGGCGTAGAGGTCGACGTACTTCTGCAGGGCGCCGAGTGCGCCGTTGCCGAGGTCGAGCACGACGCGGTAGCCGTCGGCCTCCACGAGGTAGCTGGAGCACGGCGAGTCGGCGGACGGGAAGCTCCCTGAGCACCCCACCACGGTCAGTTTCATCCGAGCCCCTCCGCCCCGACACTCCTGGCTGCCGCTGGTCATGACAGTGCGGGCCGGGTGTACCGGCCGGTGGCGCTGCCCTCGCGTGTGTCGAGGGTAAGGGCGGAGGGGCACTTTGCCCCCGTCTCCGTGCCGCGCTGTGGCTGGAATCACCAGAACGCCGGGGGCGGGTCCGGGGGCGCCGGTTCAGCGGTGGCCGGGGCGTCGGCGGGCCCAGGCCCTGATGGTGTCGGGGTACCAGCGGGGGTGGCCGTTGCCGTCGATGAGGTCGGGGTCGGGGAGCAGGCCGTGCCGGCGGTAGTTGCGGACGGTCTCGGGCTGGACGTGGATGTGGCGGGCGATCTCGGCGTAGGACCACAGGTCGGTGCTGCGGCTCACGGGGTCACCTCCGGGGCGTGGGGGACGTTCGGGAGCAGCTTTCCGAGGCCCGGGGGCGGCTTCGTCGCGGAACGGACGTTGTGGTCGTTCCGTGACGAACCGGGAGCAGGGTGCGGATATATGCCCGGCTGTGACCTGTTGACGGTGGTGGCGGCGGGTGGGGGCCCGGTACGGTTCGCCGCATGACCAACTACTGGTGGCTCGCGCTCTGGACGGTCGCCGCGGCGGTGGGCGCCCTGGTGGGGGTCCGGGTCCGGGCTCGCCGGCGGGTGCGCCGGGCTCCCGCGCCGACGGCGCCGCCGCGGCCGCGGCGGGGGCGGGCGGACGGTCCGGCGCCGCAGGAGATCTGGTGGGCGGAGGTGCCGTTCGAGGACGGCCCGGGGGCGAAGGACCGTCCGTGCCTGGTGCTGCGGGTGAACGGCCGTACCGCCACCGTCGCGAAGATCACCAGCAAGTACCACGCGGACCGCCCGGGTGTACTGCCGCTGCCCCCGGGCTCGGTGGGTGACCGGCGGGGCCGGACCAGTTGGCTGGAGACCGACGAGCTGCGCGAGGTGCCGCTCAGGGACTTCCGCCGCCGGGCGGGCGTGGTGGACCGGCAGATCTGGGCCCGCGCGCGGCGGGCCCTCGCGTCCTGAGGCCCGGGCGTGCCTCAGGCCCAGAGCTGGCCCTGCAGGGCCTCGACCGCGGCCTCGGTCGACTCGGCGGTGTAGATGCCGGTGGAGAGGTACTTCCAGCCGCCGTCGGCGACCACGAAGACGATGTCGGCGCGCTGCCCGGCCGCGGCGGCCTTGCGGCCGACGCCGGTGGCGGCGTGCAGGATGGCGCCGGTGGAGACGCCGGCGAAGATGCCTTCCCGCTGGAGGAGTTCGCGGGTGCGGCGGACGGCGTCGGCGGAGCCGACCGAGAAGCGGGTGGTGAGCACCTCGGCGTCGTACAGCTCGGGGACGAAGCCCTCGTCGAGGTTGCGCAGGCCGTAGACCAGGTCGTCGTAGCGCGGCTCGGCGGCGACGATCTGCACGCCGGGGACCTTCTCGCGCAGGTAGCGGCCGACGCCCATGAGGGTGCCGGTGGTGCCGAGGCCGGCGACGAAGTGGGTGACGGTGGGGAGGTCGGTGAGGATCTCGGGGCCGGTGGTGGCGTAGTGGGCGCCCGCGTTGTCCGGGTTGCCGTACTGGTAGAGCATGACCCAGTCGGGGTGCTCGGCGGCGATCTCCTTGGCGATCCGCACCGCGGTGTTGGAGCCACCGGCGGCCGGGGAGGCGATGATCTCGGCGCCCCACATGCGGAGCAGCTCGCGGCGTTCCTCGCTGGTGTTCTCGGGCATCACGCAGACCATCCGGTAGCCCTTGAGCTTGGCGGCCATGGCGAGCGAGATGCCGGTGTTGCCGCTGGTGGGTTCGAGGATGGTGCAGCCCGGGGTGAGCCGGCCGTCGGCCTCGGCGCGCTCGATCATGTGCAGTGCCGGGCGGTCCTTGATGGAGCCGGTGGGGTTGCGGTCCTCCAGCTTGGCCCAGAGGGTGACCAGGCCGTCGGTGTTGCCGGGGACGGCGGCGGAGAGTCGGGGCAGGCGGACCAGCGGGGTGTTGCCGACGGCTTCGAGCGGGCTGTCGTAACGCAAGGGGTGCCTCCGGCAACGGCGGTGAGGGTGGGGTGGAGCGGCTCTCCCGCCCGGGGCCCGGCGGGCGGCGGGGCGGGAGAGCGGGAGGTCAGCGGGCGCCGCCGGCCACGGCGGGCAGGATGGTGATGCTGTCGCCGTCGGCGACGGCGGTGGAGATGCCCTCCAGGAAGCGGACGTCCTCGTCGTTCAGGTAGACGTTGACGAAGCGGCGCAGCTCGCCGTTCTCCAGCAGGCGGGCGGCGATGCCCGGGTGGCGGGCGTCGAGGTCGTGGAAGAGTTCCCCGAGGTTGCTGCCGGTGCCCTCGACGGCCTTGGCGCCGTCGGTGTAGGTGCGGAGGATGGTCGGGATGCGGACCTCGATGGCCATGGGTGCGCTCCTGTGCGAGTCGTGTGGGTGGGCCGCGGCGGAAGGGCGGCAGGGCGGGGCGGCCCGGGGCGCAGGGCCTGCGGCGGGCCTGGGCGGGCGGCTCAGCGAGAGCGCGCCGGCGTGCCGGGACAGATCGCGCTGGCGAGCCGGCACAGGTCGATGTGCAGGCGCGCCACGAGGCGGGTGCCCGGGGCCTGGGTGCTCACATCGACGGAACGCATGGGGTCATCGTATAGATTCCCGGCGGCGCACCGACATGCCTGTCTCGCGATCCGGATGTTTTCGTTTCTGGTGCTGAGACGACGCCGGCCCGGCGCCCCGTGGCGGCAGGGGGGGGGGGGCCCCCCCGGGGGGGGGGGGTAGGGGTGGGTCGGCACCGCCAGCAGGTACAGATTCAACGTGT